>JAEELH010000062.1 GCA_016288825.1 Lachnospiraceae bacterium
AATTTATAGCAAAAGTTGAGCAACTGGCAACGGATATATCCTGGCAGATCGATTATGCCATCGGAGGATTATCAGGTAAAAAGACCTCTGCCGGTTACTCCGATATCGGACTAATATCCGGTGGCCTGGGTGACAGTGACAGGGATGAGGCGTATTTCTCCGATACAGGAGATGCCTGGATGATCTACCTCAAGGGCTGCAGTAAAACAGACCTGGGAAAAGATGGCTTTACCGGCGACGAGGATCCTATGTCGATATACGATACCCAGTTGGCGGTGTATTTCAACGCACTTTATTATTCTGATCTAACGCCTCGGGAGATAAGATGCTTCACAAGGATCGATTCTTCACAGGTAACCTATGCTTATATCAGGACAGATGATGTTCTTACGGCTACCAATACGTTCTGGTTTGATAAAAATGATGCTATGGCAAAGGGTGGTAGCAAAGGACTCTCATACAGACTGCATTACCTAAATGTTGATTATGCAAGTCCATACTTTATAAAAATGATATCAGAAAGGCAGGGGATCTCATTTGCATCATATGAGGATCTGTCGGAATTCATAAAGGAAGTTTTCAATCTGGATCTTTCCAAGATAATGTCTGCTGAGGAATATCTGTCGGCGATCACTGTGGTGCCGGATTATTACGGTGAAAGATATCTTGACACATCAATGTCAACGGATCGTATCAGGGACCTGACATACAGCATTACGGCAGGTATGGATTCGGACTATACAAGGGCGAGAGCGATCGAGAGCTTTCTTCGTCAGTACAAGTATGATAAGTCTGTTGATCTAACGGGCAGCGAGAACTATATTGAAGACTTTCTATTTAAGACCCAGAGAGGTTATTGTGTTCACTATGCGTCTTCCATGGTATTGATGCTAAGGCTCTGCGGTATCCCGGCAAAATATACCCTGGGGTATTATCATAAGGATAACGCTGATCATGTTGTAAAGAGCAACGAGGCCCACGCTTGGGTTCAGGCCTACATTGATGGGATTGGGTGGATGGATTTTGAACCCACGGGTTCAAAAAAGGATTCATCCCAGCTAAGATGGAGCCCTATCCTGCCGGAGGACGCGGATTCATCCTTATATGAAAATGGTGAGGAAAACAATCCTTCTGCCAATATAATGATACCTGATGCAGAAGTTGAGGAAGAGGCGGAGGAACCAAAGGAATTGATACCTGCCTCCGTAAGAAGGTATCTGGTTATCTTTTTTGCTATAGCGCTGCTTCTTACGTTGGTTGTGGTAGGTGGGAAAAAGCTCCGTTATCTTTTGATGGATGAGCGGGGCAAGGTTATCTTTGATATGGCAAAGGTGAGAGCCAAGCTTGAAAAACGTTTTGATGCCAGACCTGAAAGTATATATGACTTCCTGCCTTTGATGGATGATAATGAAGAGCGGACACGCATGAAAGAGATCTTTGATACCTACTACAGGATCCGCTTCCGCGGAGATGAAGCTGATCCGGAGTATCGCAGAACCATTCATAAAATGAAATAAAGGCTAATGCTCTTGAGGAATCCGAAATTGATTATACACTTCTTTATCGTTACTGTACGCTATATACAAATAAAAAAACAATTATAATGCAAGGAATTTTCATAAGATGTATAATATGAACTTAGGTTATACTTTTGCCGGGACGATATTATTACGACATAACACCCTTGGCGACGCGCTCCCGCTCCTTGTTTTTTGGTCGCGTTACGTAAGGTGCCACTTCGTGCCACCTAAGTAACGACTAAAAACGAGGGTCGCTACGGGTATTACGTCGCAATAATATCTATCTACAAAGTGTAAATCTCAATTACAATGCAGTTACATTATGCTTCGGATAAATGCACTTAAATATAGCGATTTGTAGTACATCATCGTGTGTATGATACCCGTAGCGACCTTTGTTTTCCGTCGTCACTTACGCGTCGTACTTTGACGCGTTATGTGACGTGACGAGAAAAATACGAGCGCAAGCGTGTCGCCAAGGGTATCATGCCACGATGATGGTATTCGCAAAGTCGCTAATATTCGCGCATGCATACATTCAAAGGGGGATATTCATCATGGCAGATAATTATTCGGGAATAGAGCCTTCTCCGGCTCTTGAGATAGACGAGATCGAAAAGCGTCGCGACGAATTCAGATCCATCGGCGTTGACGCCATCGAGCACGGACGTGTGGGTGCAGTCCTTCTTGCCGGCGGCATGGGCACCAGACTTGGTTTTGAAGCACCCAAGGGTACGTACGATATCGGACTTAATCGACATCTGTCCATTTTCGAGTGCCTTATGAACAACCTGAAAAAGGTAACGGATGAGGTGGGGCGCACCGTTCCGCTCTATATCATGACCAGCGACAAGAATGACGAGGCCACCAGAGCCTTTTTTGCAGAGCACAGTTATTTTGGCTATCCCGAGTCTGATATCAGATTCTTCCTTCAGGATATGGCTGAGGCCGTGGACTTTGACGGCAATGTTCTTTACGAGGCCCCTGGCAAGCCGGCTACTTCGCCTAACGGCAACGGAGGGTGGTACCACTCCATGAAAAGTGCAGGTCTGGATTCGGACCTCAAGATCAGGGGCGTTCAGTGGCTCAATGTATTTGCGGTAGACAATGTTCTCCAGCAGATCGCAGATCCGGTTTTCGTGGGAGCGACCATCGCCACGGGAAGTGCCTGCGGAAGTAAGGTGGTAGCAAAGACATCTCCCGGGGAGAGAGTGGGACTTTTGTGCATGAGAGACGGCCATCCGGATATTGTGGAGTATTATGAGATAGACGAGAAGACGGCTGCCGAGAGAGATGAGAGCGGCAAGCTCAAGTATCGTTACGGGGTTATCCTGAATTATCTTTTTAATGTAGATATGCTGGAGGATATAGTTTCCGAAAAGCTTCCTGTCCACAAGGTTGAGAAAAAGATACCTTATATCAATGAAAAGGGTGAGCTTATCAAGCCTACCGAGCCCAATGGCTACAAGTTTGAGCTTCTTATCCTTGATATGATAAAGCTTATGGATTCCACTCTTGCTTTTGAGGTGGTCCGTGAAAAGGAATTTGCTCCCGTGAAAAATCTTCACGGAGTGGATTCGGTAGACAGCGCCAGAGAACTTCTTATTAAAAACGGAGTAGAACTGTAGACGATGGACGATTCGATCGGTTTTTCATTTATAGTGGCAGTTAAAAGTGGTGGGATGCTGGGATTCCGCGAGGCTATGGAGTCGCTTCGCGCCATGGAATATGAGCATATGACCATCCATATACTGGACAGTGCCGACGAACACGAGATTGAGGAATTTGTCAGAGTTGTTGCAGCCTCGGATCCCAGGATCGTTTATCATAGGATGCAGCAGTCTATGAGCATGCCGGCTCTGTGGAACCAGGGGATCAGATACGCCAAAGAGGATTATCTGGTCTTTGTGGGTCCCATGGTAAGGCTTAACGAGATAATGCCCTCTGTTTTAGCGGCTAGGATCCGCCAAAATCTTGAGTCGCACATTATTTATTCGGATTATGATGAACTATCCGAGGATGTGAGGGTCAATCCTCAGTTTTTGCCGGATTTCAATCTTGAACTTCTTCGCCACACCAACTACATAGGTGATACTTTTTGCGTAAGAAAGCATGTATTTAGGGAGATAGGTCTGTTTTCCGAGCAGCTTATCTTTTCCTTTTCCTATGACTTTTTCCTGAGAGCGTACGAGGCCGGACTTCGCATTGAGCATATTCCTGCGCTGCTGTGGCACAGGAGGGTTGTTCCGGCGGCCATACCTCACAGGCAGCTTAAGGCTGAGCTTCGAAGGACAATGGCTGAGCACAGGACCGTTCTTCTTACCCATTTTGCCAGACTTGGGATCAAAGCAGACGCAGAACCGGACAGCAGTTTTGCCTACTTCGATATCGAGTATGAGGGGGGCGACGCGGGAAGCCATCATCGCGAGTATCTTCTCGTACATGAGGAGGGGATCAAAGTCCGCGGGCGCAATGCTTATGAGATCCTTTACGGACATGTTCGCCAGCCGGATGTGGCCATAGCAGGAGTGCGGTTTGTCAGCACCGGCAGGACTCTGGATAATTGCGGATATATTTATGATACCAATGGCATGCTTTATCCGGCCTGCTACGGACAAAAAAGCACGGATCAGGGACTTTACGGAAGGATCGCCATTGCGCAGGACGTTTCCATGGTGGATCCGGGTTATTGCATGATAGATGCAAGATTTTTCCGCAAGGTGGGAGGTTTCGACAGAAAGCTTTCGGGCAGGGAGATGATGCTGGACCTGTGTCTTAAGGCCAGGCGTGCCGGCATGAGAGTGGTCTATGAGCCCCTGGTAACGGCTCGCTGCGGGAAAAGAGAGCATACCAGCAGTGAGTATGTTCACGGACTTCTTATGGAACGCTGGGGCAGCGTTATAGCCCGGGGAGATCCCTGCTACAATATCAATCTGCCCACGGGCTTATCTTCGAACTATTCGCTATGATTAAGCACTTTTTTGCCAAATAGTTCGGCAATCTGCTGCTTGACCATATAAAAACCATGAGATAGAATTAAGTCGTTGTGTCGAAATCTATTCTATTGTCACAAGGAGTTTTGCAATGTCAGATAATAACGGCGGCAAGAAGCTTTCAAAAAAGCAGGAGAGGAAAAAGCGCCGCAAGATTTTTTTAATAGTTGAGATCGTACTTTTATTGTTTGCGCTTATTGCGCTTTTCATCTATTTGAAGTTCGGAATGATCAATTTCAGGGATATATCTTCCGAGATCAATATGGATGATATCACTGACCAGATCGGAGAGGATACGGCAGAGGCCTTGTCGGGCTATACCAATATCGCCCTTTTCGGTGTGGACAACAGGACCAATGGTAATTACGGAACCGGTAATTCCGATACCATCATGATCATGAGTATCAACAATGATACCAAGGAAGTCAGGGTTGGATCTGTTTACAGAGATACCTTCCTGGATGTAGGATGCGATGGTAGTTATTTCAAGGCCAATGCAGCATACGCTAGACACGGCGGTGCAGTCGGAGCAGTCAAGATGCTCAACTACAACATGGATCTTGATATCACTAATTATGTTACTGTTGACTGGAAGGCTCTTGTTAATGCCATTGATGCGGTTGGCGGTCTCGAGATAGACGTCAGCGATCAGGAGTTTGCTGCCATGAATAAAAAGCCTTTTGTTCAGGAGGTTGCTAAGCAGCTGGGCATGTCTTCCGATAATGTCACACATTCCGGACTTCAGAAGCTCAATGGTATCCAGGCTCTGGTATACTGCCGTATACGTAAGGGAGCAGGTGATGATTACGCAAGAGCATCACGCCAGAGAGAAGTTTTGGGTCTGCTTTTTGACAAGGTTAAGCATGCATCTCTTACAGAGATCAATGCTCTTGTAGACGGTATCCTGCCTCAGGTAGAGACTTCATTCAGTGCAGTAGAGCTTATCAAGCTGGCTACAGCCTTTAAGGATTACTCATATAACCAGACCAAGGGATTCCCTTACGCTCTTAATACCAAGACCCTTTCGGGTTCCTACGGTGGAAGCGTAGTAGTTCCCTGTACACTGGAGGACAATGTCAAGAGACTTCATGAGATGCTCTTTGACGAGACTGATTATGTACCCAGTGCAACAGTGACCAATATAAGCCAGAATATCTCTTATATTACGGGCTTTACATCCGACAGTGCCATAGAGATGGATTATTGATCTCATTCTTTTCATAAATTATGTAATTTTCATTCACAGAATGGACACATTTACCCTGTATCATGACAAGCGTACCGATAAAAAACAACGGAAGCACTGATACAGGGTTTTGTTTCCGTGAATATAGTTTTGAAAAGGAGATTACATTATGAGTTACGATCCGGTATATGGCAATGACAATGAAAACAAAAGAGATGTATATGTGGAGAGCACAGTAAGCGATACCTCCAGTCCTTATTCTCACGGCGGTTTTGCAGGTGCACAGCAGAGCACAAATTCGCAGCAAAGCACAGGTGCACAGCAGAGCACTTATACTCAGGGCGCAGGAGCGCAGACAGGTCCTTCTCAACAAAGTGCTTATTCACAGGGTGCTGCAACTCAGCAGAGTACTTATACTCAGGGCGCTACAGCTCAGCAGAGGACATACACACAGCAGACATCCTACAATCCCAACTTCACCATGTATGATAATCAGTATCAGCAGCCGGTGAAAAAACAGAAAAAGCATCCCTTCCTTAGATCCATTGGTAAGGCGGCAGCTATCGCAGTTGTTTTCGGACTTGTGGCCGGAGTTACCTTTCAGGGCACAGAGCTGGTATCTGGCAGGCTGATCGGGAAAAATCAGACGAGTCAGGTTTCGGACTCCAAAAAGGAAGAGAAGAGTTCATCAAAAGCTAATACTCAGAACACAGACGGTACACTGGGATCTACAGCGACTACAGTTTCCAAGACCGTTACCGATGTGTCCGAGATCGTAGATAATGTGATGCCTTCCATCGTACAGGTTACCAATATGTCTGTAGTGGAGTATTACAACTTCTTTGGCCAGGCTATCCAGTATCCTGCCAAGAGTGCCGGCAGCGGCGTTATCATCGATCAGGATGATGATTATATCTATATAGCTACCAACAACCACGTGGTTGCCAAGAGCAATTCACTTACGGTTACTTTTAACAATGACAAGGCTGTTCCCGCAGAGATCCAGGGAACTCAGGCCAGCTCAGATCTTGCAGTGGTCAAAGTCGCTGTTTCCGATCTTGATGACGAAACTATCTCAAGCATCAAGATGGCTACCATCGGAGATTCCGATTCTCTCAAGGTCGGCTCACCGGCCATCGTTATCGGTAATGCACTTGGATATGGCCAGTCTACGACACAGGGTATCATCAGTGCCCTTGACAGAGAAGTTACCATCCAGAACGAGGATGACGGTACTACTTATACCAACAAACTGATCCAGACAGATGCGGCAGTTAACCCCGGTAACTCCGGTGGTGCACTCCTTAATATGAACGGAGAGCTGGTAGGTATCGTTTCAGCTAAGTATTCAGACGAGGCAGTTGAGGGAATGGGATATGCGATCCCGATCTCCCAGGCAGAGGGCATCATCAGCCAGCTTATGTCCAAGGGCAAGGCTGACGAGGGCGATGGCACAGCTAAGGGCGGTGCATATCTCGGAATAGCAGGAGTTGATGTAGATTCTGCAACCGCAGCAGCTAACGGCGTTCCTGCAGGAGTATATGTATCTCTTGTTAAGGAAGGTAGTGCGGCTGAAAAGGCAGGCCTTCGTAAGGGTAATATAATCACAGCATTTGAGGGAAATGCAGTTGCATCATTCGAGCAGCTTTCATCCCTTATAGCGGCAAAGTCTCCCGGAGATGAGGTAACTATCACTGTTGCCAGTGTCCAGAATGACTATGAGCCGCAGGAAATAACAGTAACTCTCGGTACCAGACCTACTGAGAAGCAGTAGTCAACAGGGGTTTGCCCCATCGATGTTATCCCGAGCGCAGTGAGGGATCTAGAAAACAGGAGAAAACATGAAAAAAAGGATAGTGATAGCACTGGGACATAACGCTCTTGGACTTACACTTCCCGAGCAGCAGGAGGCGGCCGTAAGGACTGCCTCCTGCGTTGCGGAATTTATAGCCCAGGATTATCAGGTAGTGATTACCCATTCCAACGGACCGCAGGTAGGCATGATCCATACGGCAATGAGCGAGTTTGCAAGGCTCTACCCGGAGTATACCCATACACCTATGAGTGTCTGCTCTGCCATGAGCCAGGGCTACATCGGATATGACCTTCAGGGTGCCATCCGCAGTGAGCTTTTATCCAGAGGTATTTACAAGCCGGTAGCGACTATCCTTACACAGGTTACAGTTGATCCTTATGATGAGGCCTTTTACAGACCCACCAAGGTGATCGGACGCGTTATGGATGCAGCTGAGGCTGAGCAGGAGGAAAAGCGCGGAAACCACGTTGTAGAGGTTGAGGGAGGATTCAGAAGGATCGTAGCTACTCCCAAGCCGGAGGAGATCGTTGAGATCGATTCCATCAGGGCTCTTTTGGATGCAGATCAGGTAGTCATCGCCTGCGGTGGTGGCGGAATTCCCGTTCTTGCCCAGGACAACAAGCTTCGCGGAGCTTCCGCAGTAATTGAAAAGGATACGGCAGCAGGCCATATGGCGGATCTTTTGGATGCAGACATGCTCATCATCCTGACCGGCACTGATAAGGTTTGCCTGAATTATGGGACAGCCGATGAGGAACCCATCGATTATCTTACTGTCGCAGATGCGAAAAAGTATATTGAGCAGGGACAGTTTGAAAAGGGCACAATGCTTCCCAAGATAGAAGCGGCTATAGATTATATTGGTGATTCAGCGGTAAGAAAGGTCCTTATAACAAAATTAAGTCCCGAACGCCCCTCTATCGGAGGAGAATCCGGGACCATGATCGGCAAGTAAAGTATCGGATATGCACTTTATGAAAAGTGCTCACGCATTGCTTTGAATGTTTCTTCCGATACGTAGTGTTCGACTCTACAGGCGTCTGCGGCGGCTATGTCCTCCGGGACGCCTATTTTTATGAAAAGATCCGTAAGGAACTGGTGGCGTTCATACATGGATTCGGCGATCTGAAGCCCTGTCTCTGTAAGTGTAATGTGGTTGTTGCCATCTACATTAACATATCCGTTTTCTCGGAGCTGCTTTAGAAAAACAGAAACCGTAGCTCTTGCGTAACCAAAATAATTGCAGATATCAGTTGCTCTGACATCTCCATGCTTGGAAAGTATGAGAATGGACTCGAGATAATCCTGGGCGGATTCCTGTATCTTCATGGGGCACCTCCTTTGGTATTTCCCCCATTTTAATAGTTTTTGTTAAAGGGTGCAAGCCCCCATTCCTTTACATGATAGATACAGTATGCTATATTGTTGGCGTTTCGCACATAATTTGACATCTAAGGTTTTACTATGGATAAAGAACGTTTTCCGGATAATAAAAGTCTGATATTGTACTTCCTTAAGGGCAGTGCCGGTCTGTTTGCCGCAGGCTGGTTATTTTCGTGCCTCCTTTCGGTCTTCAATCTGACCAATCCCAGGATAATCGAATACGTTATAGATCACGTCATCGCTGAAAAAAAGATGGAGTTACTCCTTCCGGCGGTGCTTCTGATCGTTTTTATTGCTCTTTTGGCTGCGGTTTGCAGGTATGCCTTCAGATACCTTAACGGCAAGGCTTCAGAAAAGTTTGTATGCCGTATGCGAGATTGTCTGTATGAACACATGATGCAGCTGCCTTTTTCCTGGTACAGCGAAAACATCACTGGAGACATGATCCAGCGCTGTACTTCCGATGTAGAGTTGGTGAAGAACTTCCTTTCCGAGCATATGACTAACCTTGTGAGGATAATCGTTCTCATAGTTCTCTCGGTGATCTTTATGTCCGGGATCAGCATTCCGCTCATGCTTATATCGGCGGCTTTTATACCGGTGATAGTGTTGTTTTCCTATACTTTTTACAGCAGGATCTCCTCATCCTTCAGACAGGTTGATGAGATGGAGGGATATCTGTCTGCGGTGGCTCAGGAAAACCTTACCGGCGTCAGAGTGGTAAGAGCCTTTGGAAGGGAGCGGCAGGAGAGAGAAAAGTTCACCTCCTTCAATGAAAAATACTGCGGACGCTGGACACATCTCATGAGATTGCTGTCTATTTTCTGGGCTTGCAGTGATCTGATCTCAGGCCTTCAGGTTTTGACGGTGGTGTCCGTAGGTGCCATCTTTTGCATTCGCGGGCACATTCTGGTGGGACAGTATGTGCAGTTTGTTTTGTACAATGCCATGCTTACATGGCCGGTGCGTATACTGGGACGCGTTATTTCTGAGCTGGGTAAGGCCGGGATCTCTTTGGAGAGGATCCGTTATATCATGAACTCCGAGGAGGAAAAAGACGGTGAGGATCTCGTGGAAGTAAGTATGGATTCGGACATTGTTTTTGACAATGTAAGTTTCTCTTATGAAAACGAACCCACCCTCAGAAATGTTTCCTTTACCATCCATCCCGGTGAGACCCTGGGGATCCTGGGCGGGACAGGCTCAGGTAAGTCTACTCTTATGTATCTGCTGGAAAAACTCTATCCCATTGAGGAGGGCTGCGGCAGGATCACTATAGACGGAGTGGATATCAATAGGATCCCGAGGAAGTATATACGAGAAAATATCGGAATGGTCCTTCAGGAACCCTATCTTTTCTCAGGTACCATTGAGGAAAATATAACACTTACCTCAGACGAAAACGATCCGGTTCTTCTTTCGGAGGCAACAGGCACTGCAATGCTGACGGAAACAATAGAAAAACTTTCCAGAGGCATGGAGACTTATGTGGGAGAAAGAGGAGTTACCCTTTCCGGTGGACAAAAGCAAAGGGTGGCTATAGCGCAGATGCTCATGAGACAGCCGCGGATCATGGTCTTTGACGATTCGCTGTCGGCGGTGGATGCTGAGACAGATGCCAGGATCCGGGAGGCCCTTGCGAAAAAGTCCGCGGACAACACTGTTATACTGATTTCTCACAGGATAGCATCTATAATGAATGCAGATCATATCATAGTCCTGGATGACGGAAGGATCGCAGAAGAAGGAACTCACGAGCAGCTGGTCAACGCAGGTGGTATTTACAGCAGGATATTTAAGCTTCAGACAACAATTTGATCATGGAAAACAAAAAAGATAAAACGGTATCCCTGCCCTGGTTTGGGATACCAAGACTTTGGCCCTATGTGCGGCCTTACAAATGGAAAATAGTTTTGATGGTATTCCTAGGAGTACTGTCAAGCCTCATAGATGCTGCCTACCCGCTTTTCAACAGGTATATTCTGAATGTCACCATAGGCGAAGGGAAAACGGATACGCTTCCTGTTGTAATTATCCTGTATCTTGGAGTTCTTCTGTTCCAGGTGTGGGATAATTACTACACGATCTATTCCTGTGCCAGAACGGAGCTTTTTACGGACAGGGATCTTCGTAACTCTGCTTTTGGACATATTCAGACATTGTCCTTTTCTTATTTTAATCAGAACAATGTAGGTTATATCCATGCAAGGCTTATGAGTGACACGGGTAAGATAGGTGAGCTGGTTGCCTGGAGACTGATGGATACGGTATGGAGCGGATCCTATATCCTGTTCATGATAATCATCATGTTTATAACCAGTGTGCGAATGGCTATTGGAGTTATCATCTTTGTGCCGCCGGTAGTCTTCCTGGTAAGGTACTTCCAGAAAAAACTGCTGGAACTCAATCGACGGGTGAGGGAGATCAATTCCAATATCACCGGAGATTTTAATGAAGGAATAACCGGTGCCCGTTCCATCAAAACCCTTGTGGCTGAGGATAGGATGTTTGAAGCCTTTAAAAAAGACACAGGCGAGATGGAAAAAACGGCTGTCAAAACGGCACATAATTCAGCGTTTTTTATTACTTCGGTTTCCTTTATGTCATCCCTAATGCTGGCTCTGATCTTATATATCGGAGGTCATCTTAATGCTCAGATGCTGGTTGGCATTGGAACCCTTTCGGTTTTTATGTCCTATGCAATGGAGATGCCGGAGCAGATCCAGAACCTGGTATCCACTTTTTCGTCCATACTTGCGGTCCAGGTCAACATTGAGAGGTTCACCGCTCTTATGGATACTGAGTCCGAAGTCAGAGATACACCTGAGGTTATTGAAAAGTACGGAGACGCTTTTTCTCCTAAAAAAGAAAACTGGGAAAAACTGTACGGCGATGTGAAGTTTGAAAAGGTTTCATTTACATATCCCGATGGAGAAGATCCGGTCCTGACGGACTTTGATCTCGACATACCCAGAGGTTCCATGGTAGCTATAGTGGGGGAGACCGGTGCCGGAAAGTCCACTCTTGTCAATTTGGTATGCAGGTTTTTTGAACCTACGGAGGGGCGGATCCTGATCGATGGCCGTGATGCCCGTGAAAGGTCAATTTCCTGGCTCCATGACAATATCGGTTATGTGCTACAGACACCCCATCTATTTTCGGGTTCCGTCAGGGAAAACCTACGGTACGGTAAACCGGATGCGACTGAT
Organism: Lachnospiraceae bacterium; assembly: GCA_016288825.1. Taxonomy (GTDB): domain Bacteria; phylum Bacillota; class Clostridia; order Lachnospirales; family Lachnospiraceae; genus Weimeria. The sequence continues at coordinate 12,108 of JAEELH010000062.1, forward strand.
GAAGAGATGTACCGGGCACTGGATATGGTTTCTGCCGGAGATATAGTCAGAAAAATGGAAGGCGGTCTGGACTGTGACGTAGGAGAGGGCGGCGGACATTTGTCTGCAGGAGAGCGCCAGCTCATATCTTTTGCCAGAGCGATCCTTAAAGATCCCGCACTTTTAGTCCTTGACGAGGCAACTTCGTCGGTGGATTCCGTAACGGAAAAACAACTGCAAAATGCTGTGGCGACAGTTATTTCCGGCCGGACTTCCTTCGTAATCGCCCATCGTCTTTCTACTATCACCGAAGCGGATATCATCCTTGCAGTCCGCGACGGCAAGATCATCGAACAAGGCACCCACTCCGAACTGATGGAAGCGAAGGGTTATTATCACTCTCTCTATATGCAACAGTTCGGAATCTGGTAGTGGCGCGTCGGCTTGTAATGTGCTATTATATTCTAGATTATTGAAAAGGAGGCGCTATCATGAGCGATTTTGTACTGAGCTGCAGCTCACCTGCAGATATGACCCCCGAGTATTACGAAAAGAGAGACATCCGCATGATCTCATTCCACTTTATGCTTGGCAGCGAGTGGTATATGGACGATTGCGGCAAGACCATTCCTTATGATGAGTTTTATTCAAGGATGGCCAAGGGCGAGCTGACCAAGACATCCCAGATCAATGCCGAGGAGTACGAGGAGTATTTTGAAAATATCCTTAAGGAAGGTCTCGACATCCTTCATCTGTCCCTTTCTTCAGGAATATCCGGTACATACAATTCCGCACGTATTGCCATGGAGACCCTTAAGGACAAGTATCCCGATCGCAAGATCATCGTTGAGGATTCTCTGGCAGCTTCGTCCGGTTTCGGACTTCTCATGGACAAGCTTGCAGACCTTCGTGATGAGGGCAAGAGTTTAGAGGAAGTTGCCGCATTTGCAAGAGATAACAAGCGTAGGCTTAACCACTGGTTCTTCACCACGGATCTGACCTACCTTATCAGAGGCGGCCGTGTATCCAAGGCTTCGGGAATGATCGGTCAGGCTTTCAATATCTGTCCTCTTCTCAATGTTGATCTGGACGGAAAGCTTGTTGCACGTTCAAAGCATCGTGGTAAAAAGCGTGTTATCCGTGCCGCAGCAGACAAGGTTCTTTCTCTTATTGAGGACAGGGAAAACTATACGGGCAAGATCTTTATTTCCAATGCAAATTGCCCCGAGGATGCCAGAGAAGTTTCAGATATCCTTGAAGCAGCCCTTCCCAAGATGGACGGACCTGTTCGTCATTTTTCCATCGGTAATCTTATCGGAAGCCATACCGGCCCCGGTACAGTTGCTATCTTTTTCTGGGGAGACGAGAGAGTAGACTGATGACTACAAGTAGCAGCCGGCCGGTGGCTTATATATCCGGCGCATCAAGAGGGATCGGAAGATCCATAGCATGTAAATTCGCAGCTCGGGGCTATGACCTTGCCCTGAGCTGTCATTTTAATACGGAAAAACTGGAGGAACTTGCAGACAACCTTAGCAAGGAGGGAGTACGGATCCAGACTTACAAAGTTGACATATCGGACCCGGATGAGGTCAGAGATATGGCTGAAAGGATCCGGCAGGACTTCGGCAGGATGGACGTTGTGGTCAATAATGCCGGTATATCTGAGGTCGGACTTGTTACGGATATGACGGATGAGGCCTGGAGACGTATTGTTGATGTTAATCTGTCATCTGTTTTTTACACCTGCAGGGCTTTTATCCCCCTTATGCTAAAGGAGCACAGGGGACATATCATCAATATTTCCTCTATATGGGGATCCACCGGTGCTTCCTGTGAGGTGGCCTATTCCGCTACAAAGAGCGGTGTAGAGGGCTTTACTCGTGCCCTTGCCAAGGAGTTGGCCCCTTCCGGGATATCGGTCAATGCCATAGCTCCGGGAGTTATTGATACTGACATGAATTCACACTTGTCCGCATCGGAAAAAGCCGAACTTGCAGAGGAGATACCTGCAGGCAGATTCGGGACTCCGGAGGAGGTTGCTGCGGCTGTTTATGTGTTATGTACCATGCCCTACACCACCGGCCAGATCATTGGCGTTAACGGAGGCTGGTTCTGATCTGCACCTAAAGGATGTACATCTCGCTGGGTGAATTCCAGAATTCTTCAAATGAATGTTCGACCTCGCTTTCATCGTGAAAGTGCATTGCGAGACTAAAACAACTGCGCACCTCATGGTAAAGGGATAAGGCTTCCCTTTCGCCATAGAGGTGCGCATTTACTTTGACCGCAGATTTTGCGATATTCAGATACCCAAAGCTTCCACCGGATGTTTTGCAGGATTCAAAAGCCAGATCCAAAAGAGGAAGACACTCCCGCCATTCATTTTTGGCAATCCGTAGCAGGATAAGGTTGTTGCAGAGGGCGGCTCTTTGCCGGTTGAAAAAACTTCCCCGGAATACCTTGTCATGATCATCCATAAGAAGGGAGTATAAAAGCCGTTCCGCCATGGAGTATTCTTTTTCCTGCAAATAGGAAAGAGCCATGCCGTTGAGGATCATCTTTTCTGTTTTTGTAAGAGGATCGTGATTGGCCATATCTTCAAACCGATAATCAGGTATCGTTAAATAAATAAGCGACAGCCAATCTGACTGCCGCCAAAAACATCCTTCATTTTGTTCTGCCAGAGCGATCATTTCCGCAAGCCGGCAAAATTGCATCCTCCGTATCAGGGACGGAGACGGAGGATCTGTACTATCGTGTCCTCCGGCATTCAGAAGCCGTCTGTAGTGTTCGATATAATAAAAGGCTCTGTCGATATTGCGCTTTTCCAACTCATTACACAGGACTTCTCTTAATTGATGAAGATTAAAGCTGGGGTCGATAAAGAAATCCTCGTAGGACCAGCCGTCCATATCGAGAAAAGAAATGATATCGTAGACAAGGGTTTTGGTGGGAACTATCTTGTTGGTTTCTGCCTTTTGGATCGTACTTGGGGACCAATTGATCTGCCGGGCCAGTTCTTCAATGCTGTAGCCACGCTCATTCCGGATCTCTCTGATCACTTCTCCGAAGAATACGCCATTCTTTGCAATAACACCCATGGGCACCTTCTCCAAATAACACAATAAATGAAGTAAAAAGAAAGAAACGCTGATGATCATCAGCGTTTCTAATGGATTAGAATTCAGGTTCTATAAGACCAAATGTGTTGCCACGTCTCTTGTATACGACATTGACTTCGTCTGTCTGTGCATTGCGGAATACGAAGAAATCATGTCCGAGAAGTTCCATCTGTACACATGCGTCCTCGGGATACATGGGCTTGATGCCAAAGCGCTTGGAGCGGATGATGCGGATCTCGTCCTCATCCTCGTCAGCACTGCTGTCAACGAAATCATCTCTGAAGATGCCGCCGGACTCCTGATGTCTGGCAATGAGCTTGTGACGATACTTTTTGAGCTGACGCTCGATAACCTCCTCTACAAGGTCTATGGAAACATACATGTCGTTGCTGACCTGCTCAGATCTGATGATACTGCCCTTAACAGGGATGGTAACCTCGATCTTCTGTCTTTCCTTTTCAACGGAAAGAGTAACATTAGCAATCTGGTCGTCGTTGAAATACTTCTCGAGCTTGGAAAGCTTTTCCTCTACTGCATTTTTGAGGCCGTCTGTAAGCTCGATATTGCGTCCTGTGATAGTAATTCTCATACGTCGTCCCCCTATCTATGATGGTTAGTATAACGCCCACCAACTACACTTCAATTATAGCATACTTGGGTTTTGTGTCAAACAAATATGGGGCAGATTATGCGGCTTCCTTTAATTCAATTATGCGGTTTCTGACCACATCTGCGATGTGCTTTTTCGACTCGGGATCCATGTTCTGGATATCGATCTCTTCGCCAAAAGTTATTGTAACGTCAGAGCGCCTGATAAAGGGAAGATGGTCTTCAAATATCTCCGAGGTGCCGGTGATGGCAACAGGTACGATAGGGCATCCGCTCTTGGTGGCAACCTTGAAACTGCCGGCATGGAAAGGTGCTATCTGTCCGTCTTTGGAACGGGTTCCCTCGGGGAAGATAAAGATCGAGATTCCTTCCTTGACCTGATCGATGGCTCTGAGGATGACCTGAAGTCCCTGGCGAGGGTCGTTGCGGTCAAGGCCGATGCAGTATAAAAGATGCATCCAGATGCCAAGGACGGGAACATTCATGATAGATTCCTTGGAGATATATCCTGTAAGGTTTTTCATAAGAGGATAGGTGAGGACCACATCAAAAAAGCTGTTGTGATTGCCGATGTAAAGCACCGGGTGGTCCTTGGGGATGTTTTCAAGGCCGTTTATCGTAACCTTGGAGCCTGTAAGAAACGTTATAAACTTAAAGCCCCACTGTACGATGCGCAGGGATGAGATATCCGCTGCGCGTCTGTTGAAATGCCCGATAACCCACTCGATCATCTGGAGGGGTATAGACACGACAAGATATACTATCAGAAACAAAAGAATGAGAATAAAACGGATCATAAAAATGTTCCCCTTTCGGATTATTGTGATAAATATCATACATAGAGTCAGTCAAAAACGCAACCTTTTGACAAAAAGCCCATTATGTGGTATGATTTTGCAAGTGTTTTGGACTGGAGGTACAATTCAAATGGAACAGGAAGATTTTAACAAGGTCAGGGCATCCATCCGCGAGCAGTGCGGCAGTGAGGTTATGATCCAGCTTGATCGCGGTCGTAACAAGGTTGACATCCAGAAGGGTGTCATCATGGAGGCCTACCCCAGTGTGTTTACTATACTGGTTGATGAGGAGGATGATGATAAGCCTGCACAGCTTCTTTCTTTCAGCTATACAGACGTTATCACCAAGGATATCCGCATGAAGCTTTGTTAAACCTATTAAGGGGCTGTCGCAGTATCTCGTGCGACAGCCCCTTTGCGTTGCATAAGAAAAAAGCCTAGGCGGACTTGGTGACGCGCTTAACAGCCTCATCTCTCTGAGGCGCAAGGCGAAGGAAAAAGGAATCCCGAACCTCATCTATCTCAACTCCCATGGCGAAGGCCATCTCTTCGAAGAGGCGTCTGCCGGCAGAATCCATGATGCGCTCATCGGAGCTCATGGGCTTTTTGCCGATAGCCAGTCGGACCTGCTGATGCAGATAGATGGACTTGACAACGGTTGCAAGAGATGACGGTTCGAAGTCACTTATCTTTTCTTTGAACTTTTCGGCGCGCGCACGGGTATTCTCCTCCTCAATAACGGAAATATCCGGAACCGCATCAAGAAGTTCCTCGATCTCTCCCTTGGTGGAGATATCGCGGATACGTCTTGCCGAATCAACGGGCGTCAGTATCTGGCCGCCTTTATCATAAACCGGCTCAAGAGAATAATATAATTTTTCTGACCCGCGGCCCGAAAGAGCCTTTTCGCAAACGTCCATAACTTTGCAGACTCCGGAACCCTCATGCATTAAATAATCACCGATGTTGTACATCCTGCACCATCCTAAAAGTTTTTTGCTTTAATTTTACCTGAACACTTCTATTATAAGGGCGAAACGCAAAAAAATAAAGCAGGAATAATCAACAAAACATAGAAAATACATGCTTGTGTATTTTGTAATAGGTAAAAAATTGAGAAAAGAAAATTCTTTATTATCAAAAATAGGGATCGGTGCGCTTTATGCATTTGCGCTGATCGGGATCATCGCCTCCCTTTCATTTGGGGCCCACAAGATCCTGGAGATAAAACAGGCCGCAGAAAGGGCGGAAAAGGAAAGGGCTGCCAAGATCACTGCCAAGGTGGAACGCCCGGAGATCAATGTGATGCTGCTTACGGTAAACCCATATTCCAGACCGGGGATCGCTCTTCCTAAGGTAAACAATATCGTGGTGCATTATACTGCCAATCCGGGAACTACTGCGGAGCAGAACCGGAATTATTTCGAAAACCTTAAGGATACAGGTAAAACCAAGGCGAGCAGCCATTTTATCATCGGTATTGATGGTGAGATAGTCCAGTGTATTCCCACATCGGAGATCAGCTATGCTTCCAACGACCGCAACGGTGACACCCTTTCCATAGAGTGCTGCCACAAGGATAAAAGCGGCAAGTTTACCAAGGAAACCTATGACTCCCTTATCGAGCTACTGGCTTTTTTGTGCGGCAAATTTGATCTTACAGGCGAGGACATAATCCGTCACTATGATGTAACCGGAAAAAGTTGTCCGAAATATTATGTGGATCATGAGAAAAAATGGCTTAAGTTAAAGCAAGATGTTGACGATTATATAAGTATAAACGGAGTTTATCCTGATGAATGATGAAAAAAAACAGGCATTCATTCGGATGCATGACAGGATGGTCCGACATAGGACATTGTTAAAGGTGGTCAATCTCGTTACCACGGGTGCAGTGTATGTGGCTTATCCGGCATTTCTGATCTGGTTGTTTTTTAACGATCGCAGTTATTTGCCGGCTTCCATAATAGTGCCCGGGACGGGATTTATTCTGCTATCTGTAATAAGATATTTTATCAATGCTCCGCGGCCCTATGAAGTTTATGATACGCCTCCGGTTATTTCCAAGGAGACGAAGGGCAAGAGTTTTCCCAGCCGACACGTTTTTTGCATCTTCATAATTGCTGTAACAATAGGTGTTTACCAACCTGTGGCGGGTGTCGTTATAGGTATCATGGGTGTGATCCTGGCAGCGGTTCGGGTGCTTTGTGGAATACATTTTTTAATAGATGTTGTGGTTGGCGGAATTTCTGCTATAATATATAGTGTATTGTTATTTGTTTTGATCTTTTGATCCGGGAGGGACTATGGCACTTCGGAACAAACTTACAAGAACCGGCAAGAGTTATAGTGTCGGTTATTCGCCCACTCTCAGGGTGGATCTTATGCAGATCGTAACCGGAGTCAAGGCTCGCTATTACAAGATCTCACGTGATGAGTATACATGGTTTACCAAGGATCCGGCCAGGCTTGACAAGCTTGCACAGCTTATTGCCAAGGACGGAGCCAAGTCGACCAGATTTTTCTGCTCGTCGGATCAGAGCGAGAATTCACCGGAGCAGATGAAGCGTTTCAGAACGCTGGTAGATGAGTGATCATTGGGGGCATTTTATGAAAAGACGTTTTTTGAAACTGACATCCATGTCGCTTTGTGCCGTCATGGTTTTGACAGGTTCGTTTATTACAAGCGGTGACAGTGTTTATGCTACGTCCATCGCTGATATGCAAAAGCAGCAAAGGGAACTGCAGACTGAGGTGGATGAGCTTCAGTCCAAGCTGGTAGACCTTCTGACAGAGATCGATTCTCTGGAGGCAGAGATCTCAGACAACGAGGACAGTATCCTTGAGACCAAGGAAGAACTCAAGGAGGCTAAAAAGGCTGAGAAAAAGCAGTACAAGGATATGAAGCTGCGTATTCGCTATTTCTATGAAAATGGCGAAAAGCAGGACATCTTCACCCTTCTTCTTTCCTCCGGAAGTTTTACGGATTTCATCAACAGAATGAGTTATGTCAATTCTGTATATGAGTACGACAAGGACAGGCTGGCAGCATACAAGGCTACTAAGGAAGAGATCAAAGCCATGGAGGCTGATCTTGAGGTCCAGCAGAAAAAGCTTGAGGGCCAAAAGGCTTCACTCAAAACCAAAAAGTCAGATCTCGATTCCCTGATCTCATCCAAGCAGGGACAGGTTGCGGATCTTGGCAATCGTATCCAGAAGGCCAAGGAAGAGGCGGCCCGCAAAGCAGCTGAGGAAGCAGCTCGCCGTGCAAGAGAGCAGGCCGAGGCCAATGCCCGTCGTGCAAGAGAGCAGGCCGAGCGTGAGCGCCGTGCAGCAGAGGCGGCAGCACAGCAGAACAGCAGCACCGGAGGAGGCGGCGGCAACAGTGGCAGCAGTACTCCCAATACCGGAGGTGGAGATCCGGAGCCGGTTACCGATGTAAGCGGAGGTTCAGTAGTAGCATACGCCAAGCAGTTCGTTGGTAACCCTTACAAGTGGGGCGGAGATTCCCTTACCAGTGGTTGTGACTGCTCGGGATTTGTGGTTCAGGTTTACAAGCATTTTGGTATCAATCTTTCAGGCAGCAGGCAGTCTGCACTGCTTCGAAGTGTTGGTCGGGCGGTAAGTTATGACAGCATTCAGCCCGGTGATATAGTCTGCTACAGCGGACATGTGGCTATTTACGCAGGAGGCGGAGTCATAGTTGAGGCACAAAGTACCAGAGCCGGTATCACATGCTCCAGATCTGTTACCTGCAAGGAGATCCTGGCCATAAGGCGTGTAATATGATAAAAAAGAAGTTGCTTCGTCTCCTTGTTCCCATTGCCCTTTTGGCTTTTATGGTTTGGGGAGGATATATAGGAGTCCGAGATCGGACAACATATTCTTATATGGAGCATCTTGATGAGGTGGCGGTTACTGTAGACGGAGAGGACATCACTCTTCGGGATATGCTTTTTTACGTTGCCTTTGAGGAGCGCAAGGTGGAGGATGACGCCGCCAGTTACAATCCGGACAATACCATTGAGTATTGGAATATCCATACCAACGGAGCCTTTTTTAAGGACATAGTCAAGGATACTGTTATGGGCATGGCGGTACATGACGCCATTTTGTACAAACAAGCTGATGAGTCAAATATCATACTTAATTCAAGTGAGAGGACCAGTCGTGAGGACGCCAAGACCGACTTCTGGTCCGATCTCTATGATATACAGCTTGAGCGTCTGGAGGGCTATGAGGAGATCATCAATACTTCCATAGATCATGTGGCCCTGGCGCAAAAGTATCAGGGGATCCTTGCAGAAAAAGAGGATAAGGATTATCATGATCTGGATTGGGACGGAGAGGTCTTTGAGGAGTATAAGTCCTCCCATGATATCGTGATCAATAAAAAGGTGTGGAAGCGTATCGTATTCGGAGATGTTACGCTTGATCACAAGATCCCCAGTTTTTTACCAACGAAAAAGAGTGAAAGAAAAGAAGAGAAAGAGAGTCAGTGATGAAGATAGGCAGGAATGATCCCTGTTGGTGTGGAAGCGGAAGAAAGTATAAGCAGTGCCATGAGGCAATGGATAAAAAAATAGAATTCTATGCGAGAGAGGGCCATGCGGTTCCTCGCCACAGAATGCTCAAAACGCCTGAGCAGGTCGAGAAGATCAAGGCAGCTGCCGTGATCAATATGGCTTGCCTGGATGCAGTGGGAGAGGCGATCCACGAGGGGATGTCCACAGAGGAGATCAATACTCTGGTTCATGAAAAGACGATCAGCATGGGAGGAATTCCCGCTCCTCTTAACTATGAGGGATTCCCCAAGAGCGTATGTACATCGGTCAACGATCAGGTGTGCCACGGCATCCCGTCGGAGGATGTTATCCTGAAAAGCGGTGACATTATCAATGTTGACTGTACTACGATCCTTAATGGTTATTACGCAGACTCATCCCGTATGTTTTTGATCGGTGATGTCAGCGAGGAAAAGAAAAGACTTGTTGAGGTTACCAAGGAGTGTTGTGACCTTGGTTTGGCAGAGGTTAAGCCTTGGAACTTTTTGGGAGATATGGCTTACGCTGTTCACACTCATGCGGAAAAGAACGGATACCAGGTTGTGCGTGAGATCGGCGGCCACGGTGTGGGAGTGGATTTCCATGAGGAGCCTTGGGTAGGTTATCTCTCCAACAAAGGAGAGGACATGCTCCTTGTTCCCGGAATGATGTTTACTATCGAGCCCATGATCAATATGGGTACACAGCAGATATTTACAGACAAGGAAAATGGTTGGGAAGTTTACACAGCGGACGGACTTCCTTCGGCACAGTGGGAGTATCAGGTTCTCGTTACCGAGGACGGTGTTGAGATGATCTCCTGGTAAAAACAATATAAGACAATACGAAAGGCGATGCCCGAATCACTCGGCCATCGCCTTTCACTCAACTTTGTCCAATGGACTTTACCTCCCTTCCGAAGGGTCGTCGCATCCTCCCGATCATCCAAAGCGATCTATCCGGGTACCGGGCTACTTATTGTCATTCGCCTCGGTCTGCCCTCGTGCACTTGCCACCTCCTCAATCGCGGCGGCCAATCTATCCGCGTGACCTCTACTCTTCTCATCTGCCCGTCCTGCGCCTACGCCACGTCTATATCAGCGTCCACCTGCTGCGCTGGGCTGCCACGCTCCTGCACAATTTGCTTTGTTCGATCGCGGTCTCTGCGATCAGCTTCCGCAGCTCATCTCACATCTTCATCTCATCAATACTTCGCTTAAACTCGTCACCCGGACCATATGGGCTAAAACAGCCCCTATCTGTAAGTTTGATCGAATCAGAAGTGCTTCGCTGCTCTCTTGGATCACTCTGTTCTGTTGATAGGGATATATTACTATACAATTTATGGTTTGTCAATTAAATTGTGCGATAATTTGACTGAAAATACATAAAAATACAGAAAACAATCGAGTACAATTTTGTCTCGTAGTTTCCTTGATGATTCGTTCAGAAGTTGCAGGAGAATGAGGACTATTTTGGTAATTATTTAATGGTTGTATATGCAGATTAATCGTGATATACTTGCACTTGTATGCGCTTAGGGGGATGTTCAGGGTTACCCGAAGCGTAGCATTAATTGATGCGATTCAAGAGAGGTTAGAGATGAGTATTTTTTCAAAGATATTCGGTACACACAGCGAGCATGAGCTCAAGAGAATAAGTCCGATAGTGGACAAGATCGAGAGCATGCGCGACGACATGGTTGCTCTTTCTGATGAGCAGCTGAAAGCACGTACCGATGAGTTTAAAAAGAGACTCGGGGAGGGTGAGACACTTGATGACATCCTTCCTGAGGCATATGCCACAGTACGTGAGGCAGCCAGACGTGTTCTCGGTATGGAGCACTTCAGGGTTCAGCTTATCGGCGGTATCATCCTTCACCAGGGACGTATCGCAGAGATGAGAACAGGAGAAGGTAAGACCCTGGTTTCTACTTTGCCTGCATACCTTAATGCTCTTGAGGGCAAGGGTGTTCACGTTGTCACGGTCAATGATTACCTGGCAAAGCGAGATGCTGAGTGGATGGGACAGGTTCATGAGTTCCTGGGACTCAAGGTCGGAGTTGTTCTCAATGACATGGACAGGACTGAGAGGCAGGAAGCTTACAACTGCGATATCACATATATTACCAACAACGAGCTTGGTTTCGATTATCTGAGAGATAACATGGTAGTCCGCAAGGAGCAGCTGGTTCAGCGCAGCCTGCATTACGCTATCATCGACGAGGTTGACTCGGTGCTTATCGACGAGGCACGTACACCTCTTATCATTTCCGGACAGAGCGGCAAGTCCACCAAGCTTTATGAGATGTGCGATATCCTTGCAAGACAGCTCAAGCGAGGCGAGGATCTTCCCGAGTTCTCCAAGATGGATGCCATCATGGGTATCGAGCAGGAGGAGCCCGGTGATTATATAGTAGGAGAAAAAGACAAGGTCGTTAACCTTACCGCAGAGGGTATCAA
>JAEELH010000063.1 GCA_016288825.1 Lachnospiraceae bacterium
ACGCAACAGGTACCAATAACAGCGGGAGCAGCTATCTTTCCAAGATAAAGATCATGGGACCCAAAGTGCTTCCCGATAAAGTTATAAAAAAGATGGAAGCAGCGCTAAAGTATTGGAATAACGTTAATTAAAAAAGTAATTGACAGATACCCCGCCAGGGTATATATTGTTGAAAAAACAATATACCCGGGTGGGGTATTTGGCTCTGCCAGAGTCTAAAATCAGTCTGAGATAAACGCTCCGCGAGGATTCACAGGGATTTGGAAAGGAAAACAATATGGAAGAAATGAATGGCAGTTGTCCTCATTGCTCCGGTAAACATAAGGACAGAGAAGATAAAGAAAAAAAGGATCTTATGAATCGACTGAAAAGAATAGAGGGACAGGTCCGCGGTGTTGAAGGGATGCTCGAAAATGATGCATACTGCACGGATATCCTGATCCAGGTGTCTGCCATCACCAGTGCTCTTAACAGCTTTAATAAGGTTCTTTTGGCAAACCATATGAGATCCTGTGTGGCTGATAATATTCGCGAAGGTAATGATGAGATCATTGACGAGCTGGTAGTCACTCTTCAAAAACTCATGAAGTAGGTGATGATATGGAACAATATAAGGTAACCGGAATGAGCTGCGCTGCATGTCAGGCCAGAGTCGAGAAGGCGGTAAACGCCATAGAGGGTGTGGACAGTTGTGCCGTGAGCCTTCTTACAAACTCCATGGGCGTTGAGGGAAGCGCATCGCCGGAAGAAATAATAAGGGCTGTAGAGTCTGCCGGATACGGGGCAAGTCTTAAGTCGGCAAAAACTGACAGCGCAAAAGCGGGCAGCTATGAGGAACCGCTAAAAGATACGGAAACTCCGGTGCTGAAAAAAAGACTGATAGCTTCTGTCATTTTGCTGATCCCCCTGATGTATGTTTCCATGGGGCATATGTTATGGAACTGGCCCTTACCGGCTTTTCTTGCCGGTAATCATGTGGCAATGGGATTATATCAGTTACTGATAGCAGGATTTATCATGGTGATAAATCAAAAGTTTTTTATCAGCGGATTCAAGGGAATTATTCATGCCTCTCCTAACATGGATACGCTGGTGGCGCTTGGAGCTACGGCTTCCTATGCATACAGCGTATATGCTCTGTTTGCCATGTCCGGCGCAGTGATGTATGAAAACAAAGAGCTGGTCATGTACTACATGGATCAATTCTACTTTGAGTCTGCAGCAACCATCCTTACTCTCATTACGGTGGGAAAAACTCTTGAGGCGAGATCAAAAGGAAAAACCACGGATGCACTGAAATCGCTCATGAAGCTGGCTCCGAAGACAGCCGTTATTCTGGATGGCGGTACAGAGAAGATCGTCCCGATAGATGAGGTAAAGGTCGGAGACAGATTCGTTGTGAGAGCCGGAGATAGCATACCCGTAGATGGTATTGTAAAAGAGGGCGAGAGCGCAGTTAACGAGTCGGCTCTTACGGGCGAAAGTGTGCCTGTGGAAAAACAGTCGGGAGACATGGTATCAGCAGCGACCATCAATACTTCGGGATATATGGTTTGTGAAGCTACCCGGGTTGGCGAGGATACTACTCTTGCCGGGATCATACGAATGGTCAGCGATGCAGCGGCAACCAAGGCTCCCATTGCCAAGATTGCCGACAGGGTATCGGGAGTGTTTGTGCCGGTGGTCATCGGTATCGCATTTATCACGTTTATAGTGTGGTTACTTGTGGGACAAACCTTCGGATATGCCATGGCAAGAGCGGTATCGGTTCTGGTAATAAGCTGTCCCTGCGCTTTGGGGCTTGCAACTCCCGTGGCCATAATGGTTGGAAACGGAGTTGGAGCAAAGAACGGGATCCTGTTTAAGACAGCGGCAGTACAGGAGCTTACAGGGAAAACGCAGATAGTGGCTCTTGATAAGACAGGAACCATAACGTCCGGAATTATGCGTGTTACAGATGTTATTCCTGCCGATGGTGTCGGCGAAAAGGAACTCCTGGCAGCTGCATATGCACTGGAATCAAAAAGTGAGCATCCTATTTCAAAGGCCATCATTGATCATGCAAAGGAGCGTGATATCAAGCTTCTTGAGACAACAGAGTTTGAGGTATTGTCCGGAAACGGACTAAAGGCAAAACTTGACGGAGCTTTTGTAGCCGGTGGAAATTCCGGATTTATCTCAGGTATTCTGGAAAACTCTGATGCGCTAAACAGCGGAACCATGGATAGGCTTTCCACCCAGGGCAAGACGCCGGTCCTTTTTGCAAAAGACAACAAGCTGCTTGGAATAATAGCGGTTGCCGACACAATAAAGGATGATACGCCGGAAGCGGTTAGTGAGCTTAAGAAAATGGGTATCCATGTGGTTATGTTGACCGGTGATAACGAGATCACGGCAAAGGCAATTGCTGAGCAGGCAGGAGTTGATGAAGTAGTTGCGGGTGTGCTTCCTGAAGGAAAAGAAGCAGTTATCAGAAAGCTTATGGCTCAGGGAAAAGTTGCCATGGTTGGAGATGGTATAAATGATGCCCCTGCCCTTACCCGCGCGGATGTGGGAATTGCTATCGGAGCCGGAACGGATATCGCCATAGATGCAGCGGATGTTGTGCTTATGAAGAGCAGCATTCTCGATGTGGCAGCAGCTATCAGGATCTCAAGAGCAACCATAAGAAATATCCATGAGAATCTGTTCTGGGCATTTTTCTATAATGTCATCGGTATTCCGCTGGCAGCAGGCTGCTACGTGGCCGCCTTTGGATGGACACTCAATCCCATGTTTGGCGCTGCGGCCATGGGACTTTCGAGCTTTTGTGTAGTATCAAATGCACTTAGGCTTAATTGGATAAAAGTATTCGATGGGACCAAATTGGTTAACAAAGAAGAAAAGGAGAACAAAGAAATGAAGATCAAAGTAAACGGAATGATGTGCGCACACTGTGAGGCTCATGTAAAGAAGGCTCTCGAAGAGATTGACGGAATTGATTCCGCAGTAGCTTCCCATGAGGAGAATCTTGTAACCATCACCAATTCAAAGGATGTTGATGAGGCTCTAATAAAGGCAGCTGTCACAGATGCGGGCTATGAGTACGCAGGGATTGCATAAATAAAGCATTAGGAAAGCGGTAGAGGGGAGATCTCGCCAAAGTCGGTGGGGATGGGAAGTACTCCAAAACAGTTGTATGCCCGGATGGCTGCGTCATCTTCAAACTGACAGCTAAGCCTCTGGGGAATGATAATTTCCACACCGGCGGATTTTGGGATTACCCCGATGAAACACAGAAATAAGAAAGGGCTTTATAATTATGGTTGTAACAATAAAGGATGCGGAAGAAAAAAGAGCGATAGCAAGAAAGGTGCTGGAGGCCCTGCCGGAATGGTTTGAGGTGGAAGAGAGTCGGGAAGGATATATCAGGGATTGCGTGAACTGGACCTTTCTAGCGGCTAAGGATGATGATAAGGTCGTGGGGTTCTTATGCCTTAAGGAAACAGGGAATGCTACGGTTGAACTTGCTGTTATGGGAGTATTAAAGGAGTGTCACAGAAGCGGTATCGGCAGGCAGCTTGTAGAAAAAGCCATAGAAGCAGCAAAGGCTGACGGATATGAGTTCATGCAGGTTAAGACCGTGCAGATGGGAAAGTATGAGGATTATGACAAAACAAATCTTTTTTACATCAGCTGTGGTTTCAAGGAGCTTGAAGTATTTCCGCTCCTTTGGGACGAGGCAAATCCCTGCCAGATATATGTGATGTCTTTGTGATGGAAACGGCTTGATCTCTCTTGACATAAGACATGTACGATGATAATATTAGTTAGGTACAACTAACGCAATCAAATTTACTCCGCGTTATGCGGAGTAAAATAAAAGGCGGATGTTAGGCTGAACTAACTATGGAGGTTACACATGTCAGACGAACTAATAGTAGAGCATTGCTCTCCCACACTTGCGGGAATAAAGACCGGAAATATGTTTACCGTGAGGATCACGGAAGATACAGATATATACAAAGAAATACGGAGTTTGAACAAGGTGCTCAGGCAAAAGGGACTGAGGGTGATACCGCTGAAGATCACCGGGGATTATGTTCTTATCTACCTGTATCGTCCGTCCCATCTGAAAAAGGATCTTACGGATCCTCAGGCTTTGAACATCCTCAGGAAAAAGGGTTATGAGTCTGTGAGGCCGGAATACTGCATCGTGCAGCTTGTAGACCATTTAAAAAAGGATGAGTCCTTTCCTCATGAGATAGGTCTTTTTCTGGGATATCCTCCCTCGGATGTGGAGGGCTTTATGAATCATCCCCAAAAGGGAGTAAAGTGCAGCGGATGCTGGAAGGCATACTCTGATCCGGAAAAAGCACAGAACCTGTTTAACCGGTTCAAAAGGTGTACTCAGTCTTATCACGAGATGATCAAAAAGGGTAAATCGCTGGCTCAACTTGCTGTTATGACTGCCTGATATAAGAATAATAAAAAAGCGCCATTAAAGCGTCGTCGGATCCAAGGAAGCGTGGATTTGACGGCGCTTTAGTGTTATAATTTTGAGATAGGAGTGCGGGAGTTGCGTTGCAACGAAGCGCTCCGTGTAAGTATAGGGCGGAAAAGGTACAAAAGGTAATTATGGCAGCATTAGGCACAATAAGATCAAGTCTGATTTCGTACCCGCACGGATTCTCCACCAGGACGGGTGGTGTGAGCGATGGGATATTTGCATCGCTCAATCTTGGTATGAACAGAGGTGATGATCCTGAAAGGGTCAAAGAAAACTACAGACTTTTTTTTGACTCCTGCGGTATCGATACACAGAAATTTGTTTGCGGAATACAGGTACACGGTAATCACGTGATGATAGTCGGCCGGGAGCAGGCCCGGAAACCATACGGTTATGAAGAACTTTTTGAGGCTGATGGTTATGTTACCGCTGAGGCCGGTGTGCCTCTTGTTGTATTTACGGCGGACTGCATACCTCTTCTTATGGCCGATGAACAGGCCGGGGTTGTGGCAGCTGTTCACAGCGGATGGAGAAGTACGGTTTCGGACATAGAAAGAAAAGCAGTAGAGGCAATGGAGAGCCTGGGAGCTTCGCGTGACAGGATCTGTGCCTGCATCGGGCCGGCCATAGGCAGATGCTGTTTCGAGGTGGGTG
>JAEELH010000064.1 GCA_016288825.1 Lachnospiraceae bacterium
GCCAGTTTCTGCTCTCCCTCAGCCAACTGCTTTTTTGCATCCTCAAGCTGAGTTTCTCCGTCATCCAGCTTTTTCTGGGCTGCCTCGATCTCCTCATGCTTTCCGTCAAGTTCTGAACGGGCGGATGCCAGTTTTGCCCTTCCTGCGGCCAACTGGTCTTCGCCCTCTTTGATCTGGACAACACCTTCCTCATAGATCTCGTCATCTCTGGCAGCGGAGCGGACTACCGCCAACTCTCCCAATGCAGCCATAGTATCCTTTGATGCTTCGAAATAAACTTCATCAAAGGTGTTTTTCCCATTGGAAGCTTTGAGCGTAATCTCTGCTTTCATGAAATGATCATTGAGTTTTTCGTGGTCAAAGGCGGACTCATCCACCAGAACGTAAAGATTTTCCGGGAGTTTTACAGTGATATGATCGGGATGCAGAACGCTTCCAACGATTGAATACTTTTTATGCTTCAGAAATTTTGGTGCCTTGCCTGATGCGTTTTTGACCGTAACGCTGTCCCCCACCTTGAGAGAGCACTTGTCAAGCAAAGCCTGCTCAAGAACACACTCTGTCTCGGTCTCGGGAAGCCTGCCGCTCAGCAGGATCGGAACACTGATACGGGAAGTGACTGACTGGATCGTCACCGCCCGGGATTTGATGTAGCCGGTGGTCATAAAAACGCCCTCGGCATCTGACACTCCGGGAGTCTTTTTTATCTCCTCAAGATCGATATCGGACATAAGAAGAGTGGCATCGATCTCCACATCTTTGAAATTGGTTTCTTCATAGTACTTATCACCGCCCTGCTTCATGGAATTGGCAGCAAAATTAATGCCGAGGTAGACCATGACTCCCAGCATTACGATGAGCACTATGGATAGAAAGGATACCCACTGCTTTTTTATATTCCGAAGGGCATCCAGAAGCTGTGTGTGTTTCATAATCTGCTAATTACCATGAAAGATCTGACGCTGACAACGGATGCATATTAAACCTGATACTTGATACCTGACCGTTTTTCAATTTAACAACACGGTTGGCCATCTTGGCGATCTCGGTATTGTGAGTGATCATCATAACCGATGTGCCCTGATTTTTAACGATATCCTCTATAACCGTAAGCACCTCTATAGATGTGGTAAAATCAAGGGCTGCCGTGGGCTCATCCGCAAGGATGAGAGTAGGATTTTTGACTATAGCTCTGGCTATGGAAACTCTCTGCTGCTGACCACCGGACATCTGTGACGGGTAGTTATCCGCTCTGGATGCCAGACCCACCTTTTCGATAGCCACCGCCGGATCCATAGGGTTTTTGGAGATCTCAGCAATAAACTGAACGTTCTGAAGAGCAGTAAGATTGGGCATGAGATTGTAGGACTGAAAAATAAATCCCACATAATCACGTCTGTATTGAGTAAGGGCCTTTTCATCCGGCGTAGAAAAATCCTTTCCCTCGATGGTAAGGCTGCCACTGGTAGGAAAATCCATGCCGCCTACTATATTCATCATTGTAGACTTACCGCAACCGCTTTCTCCCAGGACCACAAGGAACTCATTTTCATAAATGTCCAGATTGATACCACGGAGCACCTGAAGCACACCGTCGCCAACCTGGTATTCTTTTTTGATATCCCTGAGGGAAATGATGGTACGCTTTTCCTCGATCTCTCCAATGGCAAGTCCGCGATCCCCAATAGCAATAGCCGCAAGGGAAGCAAGCTGCTCGCAAAGAGAAAGATCATCCTTATCAAAGGAGTTGCCGTCAAGCTTGTTGATCAGCTCTATGGCTCCTATAGTCTCGTACTGATCCTTGAGGGGTGCGCAGATAATAGACCTGGTAACAAACTCCATCTCCTCGTCGACGCTGGAAGAAAAGCGCTCGTCCTTGGATGTATCCTCAACAATAATGGATTCACCCGTCTTTGTTACCTGGCCGACGATCCCCTGTCCGTTTTCCACGGAGATACCGGCTATGGACTCTGTTCCGATATTGAAGGCAGCCTGAACACGGTTGGAATCCTTGTGTAAAAACCAAACACTTCCCGCCTCACAACCGATGCACTCCAAAATGACCGTAAGGGCATTGGAAAGAGCCTCGTCAAGTTCTTCCGCTTCGCGAAGCTGTTCTGTGATCTGCCATATAGCCTGTGTGTATTTTGTCTGCTTGTCCGAATTCATACTCGTCTATCCCTTTTTAAATCACACTAATCCCTGCTGCCCTGAGTTATGGCATCAAACCATATCTTGAAGCTTTCAGGAAGCGCAGTGAAATCTATAAGATATCCCCCTTCCGTTTTTTTAATGACCTTGCCATAGGTCTCCCCGGCAAGATCCATACGGATATTATCAAATACCTCCAAATCGTGAGGTGATTCAAGTAAAACCTGCTCCTCGGAAACCGCCAGTATCTTCCCGAGATAACTCTCGTCTGAAACATGCTTGCCCTCCAGCGATCTGTAGGTAATTACATGGGGCATATCAAGTCCGAAAAGAGGCTTGCGAACTATCTCATATGACACATTATAATCGCCGCCTATACCTATGACCTGAGTAAGGTGAAGCACTCCGTCTACACCCTTGGGGCTGACATCCGCCTCCTGCTCAATGATAAGTTCCTCCGCGATCTGTTCTCTTGTAGTAGGAGAGATAAGGATCTGTCCCGCCACGGTATAACTCTCGATACGACCCGTCAGATTGACATTGGATCCGAGTACTCCGTACTTAGTTCGTTTTTCACAACCGATATTTCCTACTACCGCCGAGCCGGTATTGATACCGATCCCCATGGAAAGTTCAGGATAGCCCCTCTCCACATTCCACTTGTTGACATCCGCCATAGCGCGCTCCATCTCAACTGCCGCCGCAACAGCCTCTGCCGCATGGTTTTCGGAAGCAATGGGGGCTCCGAATACAACAAAGATCCCGTCTCCCAAAAACTCAATGACATTACCATTATTACGGGTAATGCACTCCAGCATAACGCCAAAATAATAATTGAGCATGTCCACTATATCGGAAGGCTTCATTTTTTCGCTCATAGCGGTAAAGCCGCGAAGGTCGCTCATAAGTATGGTTACGGACCTCTCGTCGCCGCCCATGTCCAGGCCTCCCGGGGTTTCCAGGATTGCCTTGGCAATATCATCCGAAACATATCGACCAAAGGTCTCGTGAAGTTTCTCAAGCTCACTGATATCATTGATCAGGGCAAGAACGTTGTTGGAATCACCCTCACCCTTGAGATATCCGGTGGAAACCAGGTACCTGCGATCTCCCTTATCGGAAGAATAACTCACAGTGAAATTGTGTCTGGTCTCCTTTTCATAGATCGCCTCTACTACAGCATCTCCAAACTCGTCATAACGTCCCTCCATATTCTGAAGGAAATACTTGAGAGTAAGGCCTTCAAAAGGCGGTTGAAGATCCAACAGCTCGCCGGCCTTGTCATTACAAAGGATCACATTGCCATTGTCATCAAAGACCATGACACCCTCAGACATAGTACCAATAAGGTTTTCGTATAATAACAGCTTGTTTGAATCCATAATGTCCTCTTTTCATTAAGAAAGAAGAAAGTTACAAAAAACCATATTAAGTCTATCATAATGGGATTTTCGGGTCAATGTTTGCGCTTTTTGAAGAAGCTCAAACACATGATATTACATGCTTATGACTACTCTTTTTATCTTTATGGCGATATTTTCATATCCTTTCGAAGATATCGACGACATATCGTTTCAACTATACAATTATATGGGAAAGGCGATATCGAAATAAAGGATGACACGAGACTTAATCAGGAGGAAAAAATGGGCACACAATTGACGGACACAAGGCGCGAAAAAGAGATAATCGACTGCATCAGTAAAAACCTGAAGCAGGCCATGGATGAGAAAGGACTCAATCCTTCTCAGATCATGAAGATAACCGGATTGTCACAGGCTGCCGCCTACTCCGTTTTCAAAAAGGGCAAAAAAACCATACCCACTATTATGACTCTGGACCGGATCGGTGAAGTCCTTAATCTGAGCCTTTCGGAGATACTTCGGGATTGTCATCATATGGATATTACACTGAGGGACAGAAAGCTGGGAGAGATCAATATGCTGCTGGAGCAGTCTTCGGACGAGGTTCTTGACCGGGAACTGGCCTATCTGAAGCAAATGAGAGCGATCAACAAGGCTATGAAATCCGAAAACGGAGATACAGATAATCCATGATCAGTTTCTTGCCATAACAAGATCGGGGTTGTGAAGATAATTCACAACCCCGTTTATTATACTAAATGCAATTTATCAGGATCCCGTACCGCTATACTTCATAGCACCGTACATCCAGATCTTGTAACTGATATAAAAGAACACCACCCCTATCACAGGTGACAGCCAGGATAACACGGGTACCGCATCCGGCCTCAGTATGACCAGACTCGGGTAATAGGCGATAAACGCAATGGGTATCACAAATGTGAAAATAAACTTGAATACCTTGTTAAAGATCGTAACGGGATATCTGGCATAGTCCTTGAATTTGAACGCCAGGTCCAGCACATAAAAGGAATTCATGATCCAAAAACAGGATGCTGCTGCCGCATTCTGAAGTGCGATCATAACCAGCGACGCCGTGATCAAAAATACGATCAGCTTGAGTATTATAAGGGGCGTCACAGGAAGTCCGATATGGGACCAGGCATATACCAGAGTCCCTATACCAAAGGCAAGCTGCCCCAGACCTTTTGCATCAAACACCTCTGACTGGAAGTAAAAAAAGAGATTGATAGGTCTGAAACAGTACTTAATAAAATCACCATTGTACACATAGATCCTCAGGCTCCAGTTGTTATCAAACAAACACTGGACCGGCGTTATGGCTATCAGCGAAAAACCGTACAAGAACAGCATCTCATGATAGCTCCATCCGTTGATGGACGGAAAGTTTTTAAAGAGGATCCAAAAGCTCACGAACCCGGATATATTTGTAAAGATCATGCCAATGGTGGATATGATAAAATCCGCACGATAGCTCATCTTACTTTTCAGATCCTGAGCCAGTATCCTGGTATATATCCTGAGATAAAAGCCTAAGCCTTTCTTTTTCATGTCAGCCTCCATTGACTGTGATCTGGCGCAGGGATGCCTTCCAGAAAAGTATGCTGATAACCTTCATGATAATGACCCAGATAAGCTGGATCCCCAGTAATCTGAGTACGACATCGTACTCGCTTGCGCCGTGAAGCAGAATGGTAAGGGGTGCATTGTAAATGGACTGAAACGGCAGATAGTACATGGCGCTCCGCAAAGGCTCCGGGAAAAATGCGATGGGTATCGTCGCTCCGGAAAGCAACAGCACGATCACCTGCTTCATGATATTGATCCCCCATATGGACTCGGTATAAAGGCAGATCGTACCTACTATAAAATCAATGCTGTAGTTGATGGAAATAGCCATAACAACTGACAGTACAAAACAGGGGATATTAACGCCAAAGCTGATGGTTCCGTGGGTCAGGACCGATACCACAATGAAAGTCGGTAGAAAAGTCAGGAAAAACTGGGTAACAAAGGTGCCTGAATAGGAC
>JAEELH010000065.1 GCA_016288825.1 Lachnospiraceae bacterium
CGGAAAGCGGGATAAAAACTCCGGAGGATGTTGCGCGGCTCAGAGAGATCGGAGTAGATGCCATCCTTATCGGAGAGACACTTATGAGGAGTACGGACAAAAAGAAGACATTGGCAGAACTCCGTGGGTGAAATAATGAGCGCAACACGTATCAAGATCTGCGGTCTTATGGAACCGCAGGATATAGAGACAATAAACAAGTACAGACCGGATTACGCAGGCTTTATAATCAACTTTCCCAAAAGCCATCGCTCCCGTACGCCGGAGCAAGTGGCAGGATTGACAGCAAGTCTGATACCGGACATTGTCCCGGTGGGTGTCTTTGTTGATCAGCCGGAGGAGCTGGTGATAGATCTATTAAACAGAAACGTGATCTCCATAGCCCAGCTTCACGGTCATGAAGACGAGTCTTATATCAGATATATTCAGGACGCGACCGGTAAGCCGGTGTTCAAAGCTTTTGTGGTCAGAAGTCCTGAGGATGTTAAAATGGCTATGAGTTCTCCCGCAGATGAGATCCTGTTGGATGCGGGACTGGGCGGAGGAACCTCCTTTGACTGGTCGATCCTCGAGCCATGTGCACTCGGAACATCCGGTATAAATCCAAGTGCATCCGGTACAACTGCGACAGCCAAGCCAAGTTCACCCGGTACAAGTGCTTCGGATTCGCGAAGATTCATCCTGGCAGGTGGTCTGAGTTCGGACAATAT
Organism: Lachnospiraceae bacterium; assembly: GCA_016288825.1. Lineage (GTDB taxonomy): Bacteria > Bacillota > Clostridia > Lachnospirales > Lachnospiraceae > Weimeria. Next base: position 711 of record JAEELH010000065.1, read on the forward strand.
AAAAACGGCCATCTCCACGGTACATCCCTGGGGTGTCGATATTTCCAGCGGAGTGGAAACCGACAAGCGCAAGGATCCGGCGAAGATAGCCGAAATAATAGGCATTATACGCGATCACATTTAAGAATATCAGTCGTCCTCAGGACCATACCATGAGGACTGCTGGTATTTTTCTTTTTTCATCTCATGAATGATCATCACCAGACAAACCAACGCTGCGGAAAAGTCGGCAATGGGTATGGAGTACAAAAGCCCGTCGATCCCGAAAAATATAGGCAGTATGAAAAGCAAGGGAAGAAGGAAGATGATCTGTCTCGTAAGGGACAGAAAAACTCCCTTTTTCGGCATGCCGATAGCAGTAAAAAAGTTGGAAGTAATAGGCTGCATGAAAAAGATGCAGATCAGAAACAGACAGATCCGCACATATTTGACACCGAATTCCACGTATAGATCGGTTCCGTTACCGAATATCCCTATCAGTTTATCAGGAAAGGCCTGAAACAGCACGCAAAAGATGATGCAGATCACGGCAGCAGACTTTATGGCGATCATGTAGGATTTTTTGACACGGTCATACTGCCGGGCACCGTAATTAAAACTGGCAATGGGCTGCAGTCCCTGGGAGATACCGATAACAAAGGATCCGGCTACGTGGAAGATCTTGGTTCCGATGCCGGCAACCGCAATGGGTATTGACTCGCCATAGATGGATGCAGCGCCGTAGTGCTTATACAGATTGTTGGTAACAACCTGAACGATCATAAGTGACATCTGGTTGAAAAAAGGCGCCATGCCCAGACTTACGATGCGTCCGACGGACTCGGTATTGGGAACAAAGGTATCCCGTGTAAGAGGTACTGTCCGAAAGCGAGGCAGATAGCCAAGAACGATACTTGCCGAGATAGCCTGGCCAATGACCGTGGCAATAGCGGCACCGGCAATTCCCCAACCCAAAACAAAAACAAAGATCGCATCAAGTATGGTATTGATCCCGGCTCCGGTGATATTAACCACCATGGTCATCCGAGGGTTGCCGTCCGCGCGCAGTATATGTGCTCCGCCGGCGGAAAGGATCAGGAAAGGAAAGCCGAAAGCGGTGATCCTGGCGTAGGTCAGTGCATAGGGGAGTACTTCGTCCGGTGATCCGAAAGCTATGAGAAGAGGCTTTGTAAACAAAAGCACTATGATGGTAAGAATAAGTCCTGACGCTATGGACAGGGTAACGCAATTACCGATGTAGTGCTTGGCCCGGTCAGGCTCTCCTTCTCCCATGGACAGATTGAAGGCAGAGGCTCCTCCGATGCCGAACATCAGGGCCAGGGCAATACAACTTATAGAAAAAGGAAAGGTGATGTTGGTTGCGGCATTGCCCAGCTCGCCAACAGTATTTCCTATGAAAAACTGATCTACTATATTGTAGAGGGAGCCTACCAGCATAGCGATTATGCTTGGAATGGCGAACTGGCGCAAAAGCGCTCCCTCCGGTTTTGTTCCTAAAATATTGGGTTCAGACATTAGTAAAGGTATCCTCCGATATGATCGGCCACTACGATGACCGGAAAGTTTTCTACGGTTATCCTGCGGATCGCTTCAGCTCCAAGATCCTCGTAGCAGACGATCTCTGAAGAAGTGATGCATTTGGAAAGAAGGGCACCTGCACCACCGACTGCGGCAAAATAAACCGCGCCGTTGCGCTTAATGGCATCAAGCACCTCGGGTGTGCGCTTGCCCTTGCCAACCATTCCGCGAAGCCCCATGTCCAACAGTGTAGGAGTGTATTTGTCCATTCGCCCGGCGGTTGTAGGCCCGGCAGAACCGATCACTCGGCCTTCTCTTGCGGGAGAAGGTCCCATATAATAAATGGTCTCGCCCTCTATGTTGATGGGGAGCTTTTCCCCCTTATTGATAAGATCCATCAGCCGGCCGTGTGCAGCATCTCTCGCAACGTACATCTCGCCGGTCAGATAAACATATTCACCTGCACGAAGATCCTTTGCCACATCAGCGTCAAGGGGCAAAGAAACGTGCTTTTCTATTGTATTGATATTTCCTTCAACCATCATATCTCCCGTCTGGCATGTCTGTTTACGTGGCAGCAAATGTTGACTGCAACAGGCAGCCCTGCTATATGTGTGGCGTAAGTCTCAATGTTGACTGCCAGTGCAGTCACTGCTCCGCCAAGACCTCCGGGGCCTATACCCAGTTCATTGATAGTATCCAGCATCTCGACCTCAAGGTCTGCCACCCATTTCTTTTCAGAGTGGCATCCAACCTCTCTTGTGAGGGCTTCCTTGGCCATAAGTGCGGCTTTTTCAAAAGTACCGCCTATACCTACGCCGATAACCATAGGCGGGCAGGCATTGGGTCCTGCATCACGCACAGCAGTAAGGATGGAATTCCTAACGCCGTCCAAACCCTCTGCAGGTTTGCGCATGAAAACACGAGACATATTCTCGCTGCCGAATCCCTTGGGTGCGACTCTGATAGATACCCGGTTGCCGGGAACTATTGAGGTATGTATGACTGCTGGGGTATTATCTGTTGTATTTTGCCGCTCGATGGGATCTGAAACTACAGATTTGCGCAAAAATCCCTCTGTATACGCAGCTCGTACGCCGTCATTGACCGCCTCAGTAAGATCCTTGCCGATAAGGTGGACGTCCTGGCCGATATCAAGAAAGACCACGGCCATTCCGGTGTCCTGACAAATAGGGATCATCTCGTCATGAGCGATACGCAGGTTGTCCTGCAGCTGCCCCAGGATACGGCAGCCGATGGGAGAGGTCTCTCTGGCAGTTGCATCCAAAAGGGCTTTTTTCATGTCGGGCGAAAGATCGTGATTGATCTCTATGCACATATCACGGATGGCTTCCGTGATAAGGCTTGTATTAACTACTCTAAGGTCTGCTTTCATAACGCTCCTTTTTTTGATAATGCAAGGGACACCGCTCCATAATAACATAAGATAGACAAAAAAACCACGTAATGATATAATTTTAAGAACTATCGAATTTTGTAGGAAGGTAGCATATGCTCAATATAGAACTCCAGTCCGCAGGCTTGTTGATGCTTGTGGTTACTCTTGTCATCTTTTTGGGACAGAAGAGTCTTGATCTCAGGAGCAGGACTCTTTATTTCAGAGCACTTTTGTCCAACATTCTGTGTGTTGGTTTGGATATAGTTTCTATTATTGCCATTGATGCCAAACATCACGGAACATTTCCCGTTGTCTGGACTGATGCTATTTGCAAACTTTATATTATGTCTCTTTGTCTTCAGGCATATCTGGGATTTCGTTATGCAGCCGGTGAGTTTTTCGGCGTCAATTCTCATAGGATCCTTAGGATCATATATACAGGATGGCTTTTTGCGGGATGGGCCCTTATGGCCTTGCTGCCTATTTCTACCTATATAGAGGGCCGGGTGGTTTACTCCTATGGACCGTCCACTCTTGCTGCTTATGCATTTACAATCCCCTTTATTATTTCAACTATAGTCATGGCCTTCGTGGTCAAGGATCAGGTTTCCAACCGTCGCCGCAGGGCGATCCTCGTTTGGCAGGGCGTTTGGCTGGCAGCAGCAGTTGGTCAGCTTTTGCTACCTGAATTACTTCTGGTGGGATTTGCTTCATGCTTCGGTATGGTTATCCTTTATGCAGAGCTTGAAAATCCTCATGAGGGTATCGACCGCATGACGGGACAGTTCACTGTCAATGCCCTCGGCGATTACGTAAGAGACTGTATTGCAAGGAAAAAGCAGTTTGCATCGCTGCATATCAGAATAGAGCAGCTCACACAGCTTTCCGAACTGGAGACCACGAGGACTATCATGCTTCGTGCATCTGCCTTTCTTGAGGGTTGTAACAACGCTTACCTTTTCCGTGAGGCAGATGATGAGTTTGTGCTGGTCTTCCCTAAGCCGGAGATGCTTGATCGGGAGTATCGCCGCATTTCAGATGGATTGGCAGATGCTATCCAGGTGCCTGTACGTGTGGGATTTATAGTGATCCCTAACAGTTCCATTCTTCTCAATGCTGATGAGTTCTTCCGCGTCAATCACCATCTTGCTGCGGAGACTGAGGCCAGAGAGATGATAGTGGTAAATGCCAAAGTTATGGAGGATGTCAGAAAGTATTCCGTAGTCAGGGATATGATCCTGACGGCTCTTGAGGATGGCCGCGTAGAGGTTTATTACCAGCCGGTTTATGATGTTATTAAGGATAGATTTACTTCAGCAGAGGCGCTGGTCCGCATCAGAGATCTGGATGGAAGCATCATTCCACCCGCGACGTTCATTCCTATCGCAGAGGAAAACGGTATGATCGTTCCTCTGGGATTGGAGGTCTTTACACAGGTTTGCGATTTCCTGGCTACGGGCAAACCGCAGATGCTCGGTATCGAGAGGATCGAGGTCAATGTTTCGGTTGCTCAGTTTGATCGGGAGAATCCCTATACCTTCGTCCGCAGGATAATGGCGGAAAGGAATATCCCGCCTCAGATGATCAATCTGGAGATCACAGAGACTTATTCGGCGGCAACCAAGCAGATCCTTCTTCGCAATATGCAAAAGCTTATTGACTATGGCGTACATTTCTCTCTGGACGACTTTGGTACCGGACGTTCCAATCTGGACTACTTCATTCAGATGCCGGTGGACATCGTTAAGTTTGATTATACCTTTGTTCAGAATTACTTTGTCAGCGACAAGGCCAGGGCTGTTCTTGAGAGCAGTATCGAGCTGATCCACAGGATGCACCTTTCGGTTGTAGCGGAGGGAATTGAGACCGAGGAGCAGCTTGAGGCTATGAAGTCGCTTGGAGTTGAGTATATCCAGGGATTCTATTTCTCCAGACCGATACCTATGGAGAGTTTTGAGAATTTCCTGCTGGAGCACAATTTTGCTGAAGAGGAGTTTGAAAAGTTAAGTGGAAAGTATTGATTGTCTTATCATAGCAGGTGGCGAATATACGCATATACCGCCTGAGTGGAATGAGGTTCCGTATGTTATCGCATGCGACCGCGGCTACGAGTATGCTTCCAGGATGGGTCTGGATCCGGACATTATCATAGGAGATTTTGATTCCTCACCTTACCCTTCCGATTCTTCTGCTCCGGTCATCAAGCTTCCGGTACAAAAGGATGATACCGACACGATGTTTGCCATTAAGTACGCCATGGAGCAGGGTTATAAAAGTATCGCGATCTGCGCTGCTCTCGGAGGCAGGTTTGATCATTCTTTTTCCAATATACAGACTGCCATGTGGGTCGTACGTCACGGAGGAGAGTGCACTCTGGCAGGAGCCGACGGCACCATGATAAGTGTTTTTGCCGGAGGCGGAGATAGTCCGGTTTCGGACTCGGTTCATTTGTTCAAAAAAAGAGAAGATTTTTCCTTTTCTGTTTTTTCACTTACGGAGAGCAGTACAGGAGTTACCATACGCGGCAGTGGCTATGACGGCGAGGAGTTTGCTCTTACCAGCGATTTTCCCTTAGGGGTGAGCAATCACTGGGAAGCGGATTCCATCGAAGTGAGTGCAGTAGACGGTATACTTATGGCGGTTGAGAGCCCGCTCTGATAATTAGAAAGGATGATAATATGTCAACCATAATCCCCGGTCATGCCGGCACACCTGTTATAGGAGACGATTGTTACTTGGCGGAGGGCGCGATCATAACTGATGATACAACCATCGGTTCACAGTGCAGCGTTTGGCACAATGCCGTTTTGCGCGGAGATGATGGCGCGATCAAAGTCGGAGATCGGACTAATGTTCAGGACAATGCCACCCTTCATTCCGGCAAGGGTCATGTTTGTACAGTAGGATCGGACGTAACTATTGGTCACAATGCCATTGTTCACGGTTGCACTGTGGGTGATCGTGTGCTTGTGGGTATGGGCGCCATCATTATGAATGGAGCGGTTATCGGAGACGATTGTATTATAGGAGCCGGAGCGCTGGTTACAGAGCGCACCGAGATACCGGCAGGACATCTTGCTCTTGGCTCACCGGCCAGGGTTATCCGTCCGCTCAAGCATGAGGAGATAGCCGGCATTTTGGAAAACGCCACTAAGTATCTGGCGCTGGCACAGCGGTGAAGCCGGATTTCATCATTATATGGCAGAGGAAAAAAAGCAAAAAAAGAAAAAGAAAAAGCATCGCCTTCTGTGGGCATTTATCTGGCTGCAGATCCTTCTGATCATGGCAGTGGTAGGTGTGGTTTCCTTCTATTATGTTGGAGGCTATGCATCACAGGTTTCGAAAATGCACGCAGAGGCGGTATCTTTTGTTAGAAATTCCGACGAGGATACCTTCCGGAGGAGTCTTACCAGTGAGGCCTATGACACGGATGGCAAAGTGATCTCGGTTATGAGGGGAGAGGTGGATTCCTATTATCTTTCCTTTGATGAGATTCCGCTGGACGCCACCGAGGCCATAGTCAGTATCGAGGACAAAAAGTTCTATCATCATCCGGGATATGATCTGAAGGCGATCGTGCGTGCGGCTTACGCCATGGTCAGAAATCGCAAGATCACCCAGGGCGGAAGTACCATCACCCAGCAGCTGGCCAGGACCATCTTTCTTACCAATGATCGAACCTGGCAGCGCAAGGTGGAGGAGATCTATATCGCTGTGGAGCTTGAAAAAAAGTATTCCAAGCAGCAGATCCTGGAGTTTTATCTTAACAATATATATTTTGGCAATGGATATTACGGTATTCAGGCTGCAGCCCAGGGTTATTTCCGCAAGGATGTTGCGGAGCTATCTACTTCGCAGGTTGCCTTTTTGTGCGGGCTTCCAAACAATCCAACCCTTTACAATCCCAGAAAGGAATTGCAGGCGGCAGTTTCCCGACGCGATCGTGTTCTTCGCAATATGTACGAGGACGGTATCCTTTCTTCGGAGAATTATCAAAAGGCTGTTTTTGAGGAGATAAGCATTAAAAAGGCTCGGACCGTCCATAATAATTATATGGAGACCTACCTTTATTATTGCGCTACCAGGGCTCTTATGGAGGCGGACGGATTTGAGTTTAGGACGTCTTTTGCCGACAGTGAGGATGAGGCGGCCTACAAAGCGGAGTACGATCAACTTTATGACGAGTACAATGCTACCCTTTTTTCAGGGGGATACCGAATATATACAACTCTGGACCAGACTATGCAAAAGCAGCTTCAGGATTCCATCGACAACGGCCTTTCATCTTTCAAGGAAAAGTCGGATGAGGGGATATACAAGCTTCAGGGATCCGGCGTTTGCATAGACAATGATACGGGCTGCGTTCGCGCTATAGTAGGAGGCCGGGGCCAAAAGCTTGAGGGTTACACACTTAATCGTGCTTTTCAAAGTTTCAGGCAGCCGGGGTCGGCTATCAAGCCGCTTATCGTTTACACTCCGGCCCTTGAAAACGGCATGACACCTTCGACCACGGTCAAGGATGAGCCCATAGAAGACGGCCCCAAGAATTCTGATGGGATCTATGAGGGCAAGATCACTCTTCGCAAGGCAGTGGAAAAGTCCAAAAACACTGTGGCTTGGAAGATCTTTGAAAAGCTTACACCGTCTGTAGGGCTTTCCTATCTGGAGGAAATGGATTTCCGGGGGCTCGAGAATTCGGACTATCGTACCGCAGCAGCCCTGGGAGGTTTTACAAGAGGTGTTTCGGCACTGGAGATGGCCAAGGGCTATGCTACTATACTAAATGACGGCGCTTATCGGGAGCCAACATGTATAGCCAAGATCACCAACACCCTGGGTGATGTTATCTATGAAAACGCATCCACAGAAAGGATCATCTATCAGGCTGCGGCTGCCAGAGATATGACAGATATCCTTCAGGGGACCTTTACCAACGGTACTGCCAGGGGGCTGGAACTGGATGACGGTATGCCCTGCGCCGGTAAGACCGGAACCACCAATGACAATAAAGACGGTTGGTTTGTGGGTTACACCCGCTACTATACCACCGCTATCTGGGTTGGTTACGATATGCCCAAAAAGCTTACCGGTTTGGCGGGAAGCACTTATCCGGGACGGATCTGGCAGAATTTTATGAACAAGATCCACAAGGGCAAAAAGAAACTGAAGTTTTTAAAACCCATCAGGGTTACGCCTCAGGAGAAGCCGGAGTTTGATGACACGGATGTTACTCGGGAACTGGAGGAAAGACGACAGCAGGATCAGGTCCAGGTTGATCTGACGCCCAGTGACAATGATGACGATACCGGTGGAAATTCAGGCGGTAACAACAATGGCAATACGGTCGGGAATTCCGGAGGCAACAACGGAGGTAACAGCGGTGGAAACACGGTCGGTAATTCCGGAGGCAACAACGGAGGAAATTCAGGTGGACGTAATTCTCAGGATGAAGATGATGAAGATGACCTTCCGGAACTTCCACCTGAGGATATAGAAGATGACCCGGGAGACGACGAGTGATCTTAGCATAATGATGATAACAGAAGGGAGATAATCATGAAGTACGGATTCGGAGCAGACCTTGGAGGCACAACTTGTAAGCTTGGCCTTTTTACAACAGACGGAGAGCTCATCGACAAGTGGGAGATCCCCACAGACACATCCAATAACGGAGAAAACATCCTTAAGGATATTTCGGATTCAATACACGGCAAGATGGTTGAAAAGGACCTGACCAGAGATATGATCACAGGAATTGGTATCGGAGTACCCGGAGCGGTTACTCCCGATGGTATCGTAAATCGCTGCGTCAATCTGGGATGGGGAGTTCTTCCTATAGAAAAGGAACTGGCTGAGCTTAGCGGACTCAATGTCAAGGCAGCCAACGATGCTAACATAGCTGCTCTCGGAGAATCATGGGTAGGAAGTGGACGTGGAACGGATTCCCTTGTAATGGTAACTCTGGGAACCGGTATCGGCGGCGGAGTTGTTATCAACGGCAAGATCCTGGTTGGCCACAATGGGGCAGCAGGAGAGATCGGCCATATCAATGTTAACGAGGATGAGCTGGAGGAGTGTGGCTGCGGAAATCACGGCTGTGTTGAGCAGTATGCTTCCGCTACCGGTATCGTAAGAGTAGCCAACAGACGTCTTGCTCAGACTCAGCGTGCCAGCAAACTTCGCGAGATAGAGGGCTTTACTGCCAAAGACGTTTTTGATCTTGCAAAGGACGGTGATGAACTTGCCCTTGAGATCGTTCGTGATATATGTTCACTTCTTGGTAAGATGATCGCCAAGGTTTGTAATGTTCTTAACCCTGAGGTTGTTCTTATCGGAGGAGGCGTTTCCAGAGCCGGGCAGATCATTATTGATGAGCTCCAGGACGGTTTCTATTCACAGGTATTCCATGCAAGTCGTGAGACCGATATCAGACTTGCATCCCTTGGTAATGACGCAGGTATCTACGGGGGCATGCGTCTTGTTATGGAAGACTAGTGCACTAGTGCATCCGTTTCCAAATACCTGGACTTTTTACGCCGGATATTTTTCGATCCTGCAAGGCGTCTGAGTGAGGCGTACCGGGCGGTACGATGATCGAAGACAACGACGCAGGGCGGAAAATAGGCAAGTAATAAAGTCC
>JAEELH010000066.1 GCA_016288825.1 Lachnospiraceae bacterium
TCAGTTACGGTATCGGCAGCAGATTTCAAGACAATTAATACCAAGCTCAAGCAGGAGGTTAAAGCAACAGGCCAGTACATAAACTGGGACGGCGTGTCAACCGTGGCTCAGTTTTCTGATGAAAAGGGACAGTTCTGCTTTGCGTACAAGAGCGGAAAGCAGATCAAGGTTTTTAAGACCAAGGCAGGAAAGGTTGCTTCAAAGCTCAGCCTTGAGATGAAGGGCTCCATCTTTGGTTCTGTCACCTGTGATGAAAACGGCAGCTTGTATGCGGTCACCGGTAAAAAGAATACCGGCAGCGACACAAGCAAGAATACGGTTTTTATTACAAAGTATGATGCAGATGGCACTTTGATCAAAACCGTGGGGGACAATGGCAGGTCGTCTCTGGCTGATTATTATGATGATAGTTTTAATACCAGCATTCCTTTTGATGGAGGGACATGTGACGTTGCGGTAAACGGACACTATCTGGCGGTTAACTATGGTCGGAAAATGTATTCGGGGCATCAGAGCAACTCTGTTTGGATGATCGATACGGATAAGATGAAGACGGTTACACCTTCGGCAGGTGATTACTACGGCTATTCGAACTACGAGTCCCATTCTTTCGGACAGAGGGCAATAGCATATGCCGGCGGTTTTGCTTTTATGAGTGAGGGCGACTGCTATGACAGGGCATTTACATTCAGCACTGCGGATCTTGAAAGCAATACAGCCACAGAGCAGAATATATTTGATTTCTGGGTACAAAAGGGGACGTTTGATCTTTATGATATGGGCATCCTCAATAATAACTTTGCTCACATCGGAAATATCAGTAACCTTGGAAACGGCAATATCTCATTTGTTGCATGCTCCGCAAAGTCCATGAACAGCAAGGCTTCCGGTGAACTGGAGCAGATCTTTATTCAGATATTTGATCCGACAAAGGATCTGAGCAAGGAATCAGCATACATAACATCCGGTAAGCGCACCGGAAAGGCCGGTAAAAACGGAGATGAGTCCAAGACAAATTACGGAGTGAAGTGGCTGACAAGTTATACCTCGGGCAGCATAGAAAATCCTCAGGCGGTTGCGGATGATGAGGGTAACACCATCATCCTTTTTGAGAGATATAAGAATTATTCCTATCAGGGTGTTTACTGCATCAAGGTGGATCCTCAGGGTAAGGTCCTTCAAAAAGCAAAGAGGATCGCCAAGAAGGCACAGCTTAATTCCTGCGAGACACCTGTGTATAGCAAGGGATATGTTTACTGGTGCGGCAACGATTACAAGAACTCTTATCAGACCGATACCAAGTTGAATGTATATAAGTACAAGGTGTGAAAAAAGAGAAAACCATGGCTTTTCAGATAATAAGAAATAATATTATAAAAGTAAAGGCAGATGCCATCGTAAACACGGCAAATCCGGAGGTTCATATCGGAAGCGGAGTGGACACTGCCATATATAACGCAGCTGGAAGAGATAAGCTCCTCGCAGCGCGAGCTAAACTCGGAAGGCTTTCTCCCGGAGAAGTGGGGGTAACCGGAGCTTATGATCTTAACGCTAAGTATATTATCCATGTAAGCGGCCCCCGGTGGCAGGGCGGAGACAAGGGAGAAGCGGATATCCTTAGGAGGTGCTACGACAAGGCCCTTGAAGCAGCCAAGGAAAAAGAATGCGAGTCTATAGCATTTCCGCTTATGGCAACGGGTTCCTATAAGTTTCCGAAGCGTCTTGGGATGGAGATTGCGGTAGCGGCCTTTACGGATTTCCTTTTGGAAAACGAGATGGAGATCACCCTTGTTGTCTTTGGAAATGAGGCAACGGATATCTCCGGTGAGCTGGCTTACGAGGTCAAAAACTATATAGGGGATGCCTACGTAGAGGAGGCTCTTTCCGATGAGTACGAAAGTAGTCGGTATCTTGAGGATGAGATACGCTACTCAAGTATCTCCGCTGCTAAAAGCATGTCAGCGCCTATGGCAGCCATGTCAGATATCGGACCAAACTTTCAGGAAAATGGAACCAAAAAGAAGAGCGGATCCCTGGAGGATACCCTAAAGAGCATCTATACGGATTCTTTTGAAAAGCATCTTCAGCAGCTGATAAATAAAAAGGGTCTCAAGAACTCTCAGGTCTATACTGCAGCGAATATCTCAAAGCAATACTTTTCGAAATTGCTAAAAGGCCAGGTAAAGCCCTCAAAGGAAAAGGTTTTGGCCCTTGCAGTCGGTCTTCGTCTGAATCTTGATGAGGCGGTGGATTTCCTTCGGATAGCAGGTTATGCACTATCGCCCATCTCCCAGACAGATGCAGTGGTGGAGTATTTTATCGAGCACGAGGACTATAGTGTGATGAAGATAGATATCGTGCTCTTCGACTATGGACTTGATCCGCTTTCAAAAGGATAATTTGTTTTTGTGGAGGTCGCCTGCGGGTTGACCTCTTTTTGTTATAAAGAATGTATCATTGCCTCATAACAAAGAAAATCCCGGAAGGGCACCACTAAAAAGGAGGCATATGATATGGCAAAGAAAATGACAGAGATCGTTTACATCCTTGATAGGAGCGGATCCATGGGAGGTCTCGAGGCAGATACCATAGGAGGTTTTAACTCCATGATGGAAAAGCAAAAGAAGACCGGAGAGAGTGCATTGGTATCTACTATCCTTTTTGACAATGAGTGTGAAGTACTTCATGATCGCATTCCCATTGACAAGGTAGAGAAGATGACGGATGAGCAGTATTTTGTAAGAGGCTGCACAGCCCTTCTTGATGCGGTGGGCGGAGCCATCCATCATATAGGAAACGTTCATAAGTACGCAAGGGATGAGGACAGGCCGGAAAAGACCATATTCGTTATTACAACGGACGGAATGGAAAATGCCAGCAGCAGATATTCCTATGATAAGGTCAAAAAGATGGTTAAGCGCCAGCAAAAGAAACACGGCTGGGAATTTATCTTCATCGGAGCCAATATAGATTCTTTTGCGGAGGCGGAGCGTTTTGGTATCAGAAAAGAGCGGACAGTCAACTATGTGCATGATGATATCGGCACGAAAAATGTATATGCTGGCGTTACCAAGGCCATGTGCGCCGTAATGGCAGCACCAAGCGCCGCAGAGGTCGATGCCTGCCTTGCAGAGAGTCGCTGGGATGCAGATATCAATGCGGATTTTGCGAAGAGAGGAGATAGGATATGGCAGTAAAAGGTGCAGTTCTTGGAGATATTCTTGGATCACAGTTTGAGTTTGACAGGCCAAAGGATCTGGACTGGGAGCATGTAGCGCTCATTGGCTCAAAGCCGGCAAGCTTTACAGATGACAGCGTTATGATGCTGGCGATAAAAAAGGCGCTTATTGAAGGCGCAGATCTTATTGATACCATGGTAGAGATAGGAAGGCATTATCCGAACTGCGGATATGGCGGCAGGTTCTATGACTGGATTATTTCAGATGACCACAGACCATATAACAGCTGGGGGAACGGCTCGGCTATGCGTGTTGCTTTTGTGGGGGAGTTTTACGAAGACTATGACAAGATGCAAGAGATGGCGAGAAAATCGGCCGTTGTTTCTCATAATCATCCGGAGGGTATAAAGGGAGCAGTAGTAACAGCAACCTGCATCTGGATGGCCCGTCACGGTAAGAGTAAAGATGAGATTTATGAGTATGTGCTTTCCGAATATCCTAAGGATCAGTACAAATACAGCATAGGCTACAGCTTGGCCGAGATGAGACCAAGATACAAATGGGATGTAAGCTGCCAGGGCTCAGTTCCTGCAGCAA
>JAEELH010000067.1 GCA_016288825.1 Lachnospiraceae bacterium
GGCAGAGCACTCATCAAAAATCCCGACATACTTCTCTGTGACGAGCCCACCGGGGCACTCGACTCAACCACATCCATAGAAATACTCAAGCTTATCGAGTCCGTAAACAGACAATACGGCAACACCATAGTCATGGTAACTCACAATGATTCCATCAAAGATATGGCAGACCGGGTAGTCAAACTAAAGGACGGCGCCATCAGAAAGAATTACGAAAACGAACACAAGATCAGTGCGGAGGAGATAGAATGGTAAGACGTGGCAATCCTCTCAGCCGCAGGATCCCTAGAGAGTTCACTTCAGATCTTGGCAAATACCTGGTCATAGCGCTTCTTATGATCCTTATGATCGGGGAGGTGTCGGGATTTTTGGTGGCTGACGAGAGTATGATCAAAGCATACAACGAAAGCTATGAAAAGTATTGTATGGAAGACGGCCATTTTTCCGTACAGAATAAACTGAATAAGACAAAGATTAATAAAATATCCGAATTCGGACTGACGCTATATGATCTCTTTTATACTTCGGAAGAGTTCGACAATGGCAGCTCCCTTAGGATATTTGCAAACCGAAGTGAGATAGATCTTCCATGTGTTATGAAAGGCCGACTTCCTGAAAAGGACGGAGAGATCGCCATAGACAGGATGTACGCAGATAATAACGGACTCAAGGTGGGAGATGTTATGACAAGTGACCGGAGGGAGTACACTGTCACGGGACTTATTGCATTGCCTGACTTTTCGGCACTTTTTGAAAGCAACAACGATATGATGTTTGACTCCTCCGAATTCGGAGTTGCTCTTATAGATGAGGAGACCTTCGCGGGACTGGATGAAGATCGTATAACCTGGAACTATGGTTGGAAGTACGATACCGTACCTGCAGATAAGGATGAAGAAAAGGATCTTTCCGAGGATCTTTTGCCTCATATCTGCAGCGTGACCAAGCCGGAGATATACATACCCAGATTTGCCAATCAGGCCATCACCTTTACAGGAGACGATATGGGTAAGGACCGGGTGATGATGCAGATCTTCTTATATGTAGTGATCCTGATCCTGGCTTTTGTATTTACCATTACGATCTCCAATACCATTCAGAAGGAATCGGAGGTTATCGGAACCCTTCGGGCCAACGGATACACTCGAGGAGAACTGCTGCGGCACTATATGGCAGTGCCACTGGTGGTCACAATTCTTGCGGCCATCATTGGAAATATCATGGGTTATACCTTTTTCAAGGATTTCAATGCCGGCATGTATTACGGCAGTTACAGCTTACCCACTTTTGTAACTGTTTGGAGCCCAAGCGCCTTTTTTAAAACAACTCTGGTACCCATAGTGATCATGATAGTTGTGACCATGCTGGTCCTTATCAGAAAGCTTCGCTTTACACCACTTCAGTTTTTAAGGAGAGATATTTCATCCTCCAAGGGAAAAAAGGCTATACCACTTTCGCCGAGGATACCTTTCTTTACAAGGTACAGGCTCAGGGTGATACTTCAGAATATAAGCAGTTACATCGTTCTGGTATTCGGAGTATTCTTTGCTTACTTCCTGCTGATGTTCGGCATGACTTTTCCGGAGATCCTGAAGACCTATGCCAAGGATGTAACGGCGGATATGTTCTGCAAGTATCAATACATACTTACAATCCCTGTGGCGGCTGTGGATGAAGACGAGCCTCTTTCTTCCATGGTTGAGATGCTGAAGTTCCAGCAGGCGGTAGAGACAGAAACACCCGGTGCGGAAAAGTTCACGGCATATTCTCTTCAGACCAAGAGCTGGGAGAACATTGTAACCGAGGATGTGACCATTTACGGTATCGCGGAAAAAAGCAAGTATGTGCCACTTGATATCACTGGCGATGAGGTTTATATTACCGAATATTTTGCGGATAAGTTTTCGATAAAGCCCGGAGATACCATTACTCTTAGCGAGGAGTTTGAGGACAAGTCCTATGACTTTACGGTGACGGGTACTATTGATTACAAAGGTGGCATTTGCCTTTTCATGGGACAAAAGGCGGCGAACCGGATGTTTGATCTGGGCAAGTCCTATTTCTCCGGATATTTTTCCGATGAGCTCATCGAGGATGTGGATCAAAAATATATCGGGACAGTGATCGATAAAGAGGCCATGACCAAGGTATCCAGACAGCTGCTCATATCCATGGGCGATATGATGTATCTGGTGGATGCGCTCTCGGTGATCATATTTGTGGCTGTAGTTTATCTGCTTTCCAAGATGATCATTGAAAAGAATGCGGTATCCATATCCATGGCGGGTATCCTGGGATATAAAAAGGGAGAGATCGCCAGGCTGTATGTAGCAGCCACATCGGTGGTGGTTGTTGTTTCCATGGCGGTCCTTCTTCCTCTTGAATCAATGGCTATGGTTGAGGTATTCAAGATGGCGCTCCGGGTAGCCATGCACGGATGGTTCGATATAGTGGTACCGGGATATGTACAGCTTTGGATGTTTGCCACAGGTCTTTTGGCATACGCTGTTGTGGCGGCTTTAGAGATGAAAAAGATCTCAGCAGTTCCCATGGACGAAGCTCTTAAACTTGATGAATAACAGGAGTTTGATATGAGTAAAAAGAAGATAAAAAGCAGAATAGTGTCCGGACTCATACTTGTCGGCCTTGCGCTGGGTGCAGTGTTTATGACTGCATGCAAAGGTGGATCGGGATCAGTTGCAGAGGCGGATCGTCACAGTGACAGCTCGGCGGTTTCGGATGAGACTACTTCTGCGGGAAGCCTTTCCTCGGTAGAGAGTGCGGCAGCAGGCTCCAAGGATGAGACTGTCAATATCAAGGCAGATGCATCGGGTAAGGTCAGATCCTATACGGTTTCCGAAACTCTTTCTGATCTTAAGGAAGGGGTTATGATATCGGATGCGAGTACGCTTTCAGACATTAATAATCCCCAGGGCGATGAGGAGTTTTATGATGCGGCTGACGGAGGGATCCTCTGGGAGAATCACGGCAGGAGCATTACTTACGAGGGCAGCAGTGACAAGGAACTTCCGGTTGGAGTGAATATCACTTATTATATGGATGACAAGAAACTTTCTCCTGAGGATATGCTGGGAAAAAGCGGAAGCTTCCGAATAAGGTTTGATTATGAAACGGA
>JAEELH010000068.1 GCA_016288825.1 Lachnospiraceae bacterium
CTTTTCTCCTTTTTCTTGATGATGTTGAACATTTTTTCTAGTGCAGAGCCAATATCCGAAGCGGGAACGGCTTTTTCTATGGATATTCCGAAACCAAATGCGCTTAGATCGATCTTTGCGTCAATAAATGCTTTTTGGACCCCCGGGGTATCATACAGCTTGGCTGCAAGTGAGATAAGCAGATCCTGCAATGGGTTTAATTCTACGACTATCCAATTTTCAGAATTACGAAGCTGCGTGGCAATAAAAAATATGAGATAATAAGACGGTTTTGCCGGAACCGCGGACTCCCGTGAGCATATAAACCTGACTGCTGGGAGTGTCAGAAGTAAAGGTGTCAAGTATTTCGTCTGTCATAGCCAGTCGTGAAATAAAGCTGGTGGGCTCTATTCCAAATGTTATTTGAAAGGGATTATTGTGTGTGAACTTCCCATTCGGGTTACACTAAACCCGATTTTGTTACCATAAAACTTCTGAAATGCCCGTAAATACGGCATTTCTGCTTGCAAATCAATCGAATACGTGGTATAGTTTTAGTGTAACGGTTACACTAAAGGAGTAAGCCATTGTATTACGATTATACAGTTCCAGTTCCTGTCATAAAAGGCAAGATAATTCAAAAACCAAAGAATGGATCCATATACATTCTTTACCAGTATGGTCAAAAGTATAGCTCGGAAAAGAAGTATGCCATACCTCAACGGACCATCATCGGAAAGCTGTCTCCGGACAGTGGCCTGATGTATCCAAACGAGCGGTTCCAGGAGTTTTTCCCTGATGTCTCTGTTCCTGAGGAGCTACCAGATGCATATCGTAGCTGTGCACTTCGTATCGGGACTTACGCAGTAATCCGCTCAGTTATGAACGAATACAAGCTGCCCGAGCTGCTATCCCTATGGTTTAGGAAAGACAGCGGTCTCCTTATGGATCTCGTGTCATACATGATCGTTGAAGAGGAGAATGCCGGTCAATACTATCCGGATTTTGCTTTCTGTCATCCACTCTTTTCAGATGGGATGAGGATATACAGCGATTCTAAGGTTTCTAGGTTTTTAAATTCTGTTACCAAAGATCAGACCATAGGCTTCCTTGATGACTGGAACAGGAAGCGCGATCATAAGCAGCGCATTTATATATCATACGATTCATCCAATAAGAATTGCCAGGCCGGAGATATAGATCTTATCGAGTATGGCAAGGCCAAAGATGAAAAGGGATTGCCTGTTTTTAACCTTGCAATAGCCTTTGACAAGTCCAATAGGGTACCTTTGTTTTATGAAGAGTATCCCGGTTCCATAACAGACGTATCGCAGTTCATCTGCATGGTGGACAAGGTCATTGAGTATGGATACAAAAAGGTCGGTTTTATTCTTGACCGCGGATATTTTAGCAAGGACAATATCCGCTACATGGAAAACGAAGGCTACGCTTTCATCATCATGGTCAAAGGACAAAAACAACTGGTTTCATCTCTTGTTATGGAACATCGTAACACCTTCGAGACGGATCGCGAATGCTCCATACGTTCATATAGAGTATACGGGAAGACATTTCTTTCCCGTCTGTACGAGGATGACACCAAGGGCAGGTACTTCCATCTGTATTTCAATCCATCCAGGCAGGCTGCTGAGCGCGAGCGCCTGGAAACGCACCTTGATAAATGTAAGCTCCATATGGATAAGCACATAGGTGACCAGATCACTTTGGGCAAGACTTACCATCACTACTTCAAACTCACCTACGACAAATCCGGGAAACTGATATCGTATAGGGAGCATGACGATGTAATACAGCAGGAATTGCTCACATGCGGATATTTCTGCATCATAACCTCTGAGGAAATGACCGCAGCACAGGCTTTGATCCATTATAAGGGTCGTGATATCTCGGAGAAACTCTTTAGTGCGGATAAATCCTTTATAGGCTCAAAGAGCATGCGTGCCTGCAGCAAAGAGGCATTATCAGCAAAGCTTTTTATAGAGTTCATCGCTTTGATAGTTCGAAACAGGATTTACAATCTACTCAAAGAGACTCTCATGAATCTGGATAGCCGCCCCAACTACATGACGGTTCCGGCTGCTATCCGTGAGCTCGAGAAGATCGAGATGATCCGTCGGAATAATGGAAGGTATCGTTTGGATCATGCGGTTTCAAAACGGCAAAAGACCATACTCAGTTCTTTTGGTCTGGATGCAGATGATATAAGATCTATCGCGGCGCAGATAAGCTCTTTGCTTGAAAACAACCAGTCATTTATTGATGATACAGAACAACCGGATGAGGAGGAATACGAAGATGGCACGAATGAAATCAATATCTTCGATTGAAAAAGAAATATCAAAGGTAGAAGATCAGCTCGCAAAGGCGCAAGAAAAATGCGACGAACTGACCGCTAAGCTCCTTGAGCTTCAGCAGCAAAAACAGGACTGCGAAGCAAAGGTAGTGATGGAAGCATTCCGCAAAAGCGGAAGATCCATGAAGGAGCTTATGACATTTCTTGGGGAGTAACCCTCCTCAAGGGTGTTTAGTGTAACTTTTATGCAAAGTTCAGAATAGAAGAAGGGCTCTCTTTCTGGATATATGGTGGGGATTGGGTTAAGGAAGCAGATATATGTAGAAGGCTGGTTAATTCAGATTAAATTTATTCATATGTTTCTTCTTACGTATTTAAAGATAGCATTGTTGCAATTCCTGACTATAAGTTTTATCGCAGCGATTATTCTAAAAATAATAATTTGGACGGAGACAGCCTTTTTGAGGAGTTGAGAAGAAAAGAAAGGGCAAAATGGGTCGATAACAGAGCATTGTGGGCAGGAAACGTATCTAACTCTGAAGCTAGATACAGGATATCGGTTTTAGGTGAGAGATACCCGGAAAGACTATGTATAATAGATTTCTACCTTGAAGGAAATTACACTTATGGGATAGACAAAATTATTACAATGAGTGAGTTTTCAAATTATAAGTATTTGATAGTTGTTCGAGGATATGGTTGGACGGATCGTGTTAAATTGATGTTGGCAATGGGGAGACCAGTTTTATTGGTTGAGAGACCGTTTGAAGAATACTATTTTAAATCGCTTGAACATATGAAACACTATGTTC
>JAEELH010000069.1 GCA_016288825.1 Lachnospiraceae bacterium
GATCAGGATAACGTAAGCTCCTCTGGCCTTGACCTCACGAACATTGGAGATGACCTTGCTGTAAACATCCGATTGGCTTGCAATGGCGATCACCGGAACACCCTCATCGATAAGAGCAATGGTTCCGTGCTTGAGCTCACCTGCTGCATAAGCCTCTGCATGGATGTAGGAGATCTCCTTGAGTTTAAGTGCTCCCTCCATAGACAGTGTATAGTCAAGCTCTCTTCCTATATAAAAGGCATGGTCTGCATTGATCATACGTCCCGTAAGCTTTGCCACCTTGTCCTCTATGGTAAGCATAGCCTTGATGAGATCCGGCACCTTGCGAAGGTCCGCTATGAATTGTCTCATTTCGGACTCATCTGCTCTGCCGCTTATAAGTCCCAGCTTGCATCCGATCAGGTACATCATAGCCACCTGAACCGTATATGCTTTCGTACTTGCAACTGCGATCTCCGGTCCTGCATGAGTGTAAAGTACGGCTTCGGACTCTCTCGCAATTGAAGATCCCTTGACATTGACTACCGCAAGGGTCTTTTTCGTATACTTTCCTGCCAGCCTCAGAGCCTCCAATGAATCAATGGTCTCTCCTGACTGGGAGATCACGATGACCAGTGTCTCATCAGTAATGACCGGTCTTTCATATCTGAACTCGGAAGCAATGGCAACCGTCACCGGGATGCCGAACCTGTTCTGGATGAAGGTCCTTCCTACCATACCGGCATACATAGCAGTTCCGCAGGCAATGACCGTAACGTCGCGAACGCCCTTGAAGAAGTCGTCCTCAACGCCATCCACGGAAAAGTCCGGAAGGTCATCCCTGATGCGTCCACCGATGGTACGGTTGATGGCATCCGGCTGCTCGTGGATCTCCTTGAGCATGTAGTGAGCGTAGCCCTCTTTTTCAGCGGAAGTGATATCCCAATCCGCCGTCAGATACTCCGGCTCAACTTTTGCTCCCTTAAGGTCCGTAAGCTCGATCCCATCCGGCGCCATTCGAAGCACGTGATACTCGGGATCGATGAAGTAATCTCTGGAATAGGATGCAAAAGCCGTCAGATCCGATGCAATGAACGCTCCCTCATTTTCAGTCCAGGTAGCCACCATAGGGCTTACATTGCGGACTGCAAAGATCTGTCCCGGCTGACCCCTGAACATGATACAGAAAGCAAATGATCCCTTGAAAAGGGGTACGGTCTTTCTTATGCACTCCATGGGATCGCCCTTGTACATCTTGTTGAAAAGAGCTGCAGCAACCTCAGTATCCGTCTCTGAAGAAAGGTCTCCGGCAAGTCCGTATTCGGACACGAGCTCATGATAGTTTTCAATGATACCGTTGTGGATAAGGACCACTGATCCAACCCTGTGAGGATGGGCATTGGCGTTGGTCACTCCTCCATGAGTCGCCCATCTGGTATGTCCTATACCGCAGGTTGAATTGTTTTCCTCATCACAGATGGCTGCCAGGTCCTTGACCTTACCCGCTGTCTTACGTATGGAGATGTGCTCCCCGTTATCTTTGAAAAACGCGATACCCGCGCTGTCATATCCTCTGTATTCGAGTCTGGCCAGTCCGTCCAAAAGGATCTGCTGAGCCTCGTTTTTACCGGTAAATCCGATGATGCCGCACATGTAAATACCTCTCTGCTTAGTATAATTATATTATTTTGTGGCCCGGCCTTGATGACACATGGCCACACCATGCTATTTTAACACCGCTTTATATTCATGTCAAAAAAGAACCCCCGCAAACTTTTCAGTCTGCGAGGGTCTATGATCCACTAGTCTGTATCCGGACTTATACCTGAACGAATGCAGGTGTATCTGCAGGAGCATTGAGAAGCTTCTTGAGCTCATCATCAACCTTGAGAAGTGTAATGGAGAAGCCCTCCATGTCAAGGGATGTCATGTAATTGCCAACGATAGTCTTAGCGATCTTGATTCCCTTGCCTGCAAGAACGTCATGAACGTGCTTGTTAGCGATCATAAGCTCCATGAGAGGTGTGCCGCCCATGCCGTTAACAAGAACTGCTACCTCATCGCCTGAATTGTAGATGCCCTCTGCAAGGATCTTGTCCAGGAGTTTATCGGAAATGTCATTAACAGTGCCGATCTTCTCACGGTTAACACCGGGCTCACCATGGATTCCGATACCGATCTCGATCTCATCATCTGCAAGATCAAAGCTGGGCTTTCCTGCTGCGGGAACGGTGCAGGCATCAACTGCCATACCCATTGAACGAACATTAGCGATAACCTTTTCAGCTATACGCTTAACCTCTGCCAGGTCTCCGCCTGCCTCAGCGCAAGCGCCTGCAAGCTTATGAACAAAAATGGTACCTGCGATACCTCTGCGGCCTGTGGTCCATGTACTGTTCTCAACTGCTACGTCGTCTGCTACAACAACCTGTGCAACCTCGATACCCTCGTCAGCTGCCATGTCTGCAGCCATCTCGAAGTTCATAACATCACCGGTGTAGTTCTTGATTACAAGAAGAACGCCCTTGCCGCCATTGGCAGCCTTGATAGCCTCAAATACCTGATCAGGTGTAGGTGATGTGAAAACTGCTCCGGCAACAGCGCCGTCCAGCATTCCTTTTCCAACGAATCCGCCGTGTGCAGGCTCATGTCCGCTTCCTCCTCCGGAAACCAAAGCAACCTTGCCCTGAGAACCGCCTGCCCTGACAAGGACCTCAAGTCCCTCAAGACGCTTAACATACTGGGGATAAGCAGCTACCATGCCCTCCAGCATCTCGTCAACAACATTGTCCACCTGATTGATAAGTTTTTTCATAGTTTTCCCCCTATCTTATATGTGTGCCCGAAACCCCTCCCGGGCAAATAGACCGGGCCCTCCGGTACTATCCTAAAGTTTTGAAAAGGACTTGGCGTCCTCCGCATCGGCTACAACGGCTGCTATATCCTGGCCGATGGATGCCGAAACGGCTGCTGCAATTACTCCCTCAATAATGGGAGCATCCGCTATGCGAACCGTAATGTCGCTCTCAAGAAGATCCATAGCTGTCTCGGTACTCATGATACTGCTGCCCACATCACAAAGAACAACAACACCGTCGCCGTCGTCAGCGCGCTCGATAGCTTCCTTGATACGGACTGCGTCAGTACCGATAGTGCCGTCATCGAGACCGCCCGCCGCAACGAGCTGATCATAACCGTGAGCCATCTCCTGAGCAAGATCAACAGCTCCCTCTGCTACCTTGGGGCTGTGTGAAACGATGACCAGTCCTACCATACTACTTAACCTCCTTAAGGAAATTTGTAATAGTCTCCAGAGTAAGTGTGATAGATGTAGCACCGGGATCCTGGTGGCCTATGCTGCGGTCTCCCAGATAGCTTGCGCGTCCCTTGGTGGCGTGGATGGTCTTGGTAAACTCGATGCCCTCTCTGGCCGCCTCACAGGCCTTTTCCAGTGCAGGGATCATATCCTCGCCTGCTGCTATAGCTTCATTGTAAGCATCACGAGCCGGCATGATGGAATCGAGCATGGTCTTTTCACCGCGCTCAGCCTTACCGCGCTTCTGAATGCCGGCGATAGCTGCGTCAAATACTGCAGAAACATCTTCCTTTTCAATAGATGTCTTGCCTGCAAGTACCTTGCCGGAATCCATGTAAGCAGTTCCGTAAAGCGGCCCGGAAGCGCCGCCTACGGTAGACAAAAGTGTCATGCCGCATGTCTTGAATGCTGCTCCGATATCCTCCTGATCCTCAGGTACCTTTCCAATGACAGCCTCAAATCCGCGAGCCATATTAACTCCATGGTCCGCGTCTCCTATCTCTCTGTCCAGATCGGTGAGAAAATCCTTATTCTCAATAATCACATCACCGATCCGCTTGAGGCAATCATATGCTTTTGATGACATTATCATCCCCCCTCTCATACTGTGTAAGTCATCAATTCCCTACCTTCCATTTATACACTAACAGAGGCGAATGTCAATCAAAATAATACGGAACTTTTTCATATTACATAAAGATCCCAACGGTCAGCCAAACTGCCCGAACACCGGTCCGCAAAATCACTGAGTTTCAGGTTTCCGGTGTACTCATTGAGATGGGAATTGATCTCGTTCCAAAAGCATTCGTTGATTGCATTTCCCAGGTCACTTATCTCACCGCTTTGAGGCTCCGTATCCGCAAGGATATTATTATCAAGAGCATTGAGCACATCGGCCATGCTGATCTGGTCCGCCGGGCGAGCCAGGGCATAGCCTCCCCGCAACCCCTTTTGAGCCGTGATAAACCCGGCCTGCCGGAGCAGGAGCAGAATGTGCTCCAGGTACTTATGTGAAATGTTCTGTCTCTGGGCAATCTCGGGGGATGAAACTGCCTTTCCCTTCTGGCTGTGTATCACAATGTCCGTCAGCGCTACAAGCCCGTATTCCACTCTTGTAGATACCTTCATAGGCTCCCTCCAATCCTTTTAAAATAACCTTTAGGAATTAATGGGAATATATCATTATTTACCTACTATGTCAATAGGTATTTAGGATTGTTGCTGTTTATGGCTTTGTGGGCTATGATTATCCTTCAAATCGCTGAAGTCCATAGCCACCGTTCTTAATTCTGGTTAAAGGCCATTTCAAAAAAGGTTGAAAATATGATAGAGAGGAGTAGAATGGAATTGTTGTGTTATTGTTTCATTTCTGATAGGAGGTTTTTGAAATGAAAAAGAAACTAAGGGCATTGACATTAAGCCTTGCATTGATCCTGGCTTTTACAGCTCTAACTCCACTGTCATCTGTATCTGCTAAGACTACCGCAATATCCATAAGCAAA
>JAEELH010000070.1 GCA_016288825.1 Lachnospiraceae bacterium
CGGTCAGGGAGGAACTGGAGAAGCAGTCAGTGCCTATGGCTGATGCAGAGGTACTTATGCTTCCTCAGAATTATGTGGATCTTTCGGATGAGACAGACATCAAGAATTTTGAGCGCATTATAGAGTTTCTCGATGATGATGATGATGTTCAGGAGGTATTCCACAATGCCTCTTATGATGATTAACTGATCACATAACCTTTAAGGGGGATCAAACCGATGAAAAAAATTCTTTTTGCATCCAGTGAGTGCGTACCTTTTGTTAAGACAGGGGGGCTTGCCGACGTAGTAGGAGCGCTTCCCAAGGAGTTTGACAAGAAGTACTGGGATATCAGGGTAGTACTTCCCAATTACACCTGCATCCCTCCGCAGTTCCGTGACAATTTCAAGTTTGTTACCAGTTTCAATATGGGATGCGGGCCGTATATCGGCGAGAAGTATGTTGGTGTTATGGAGTATGAGTACTTTGGTATAACTTATTACTTCATTGATAATTTGGAGTATTTCGAGTGCTTTTATCCTTACGGCGATACGAGATACGACATGGAGAAGTACACCTTCTTCGATAAGGCAGTTCTTTCCATGCTTCCGGTTATAGGCTTCCAGCCTGACCTTATCCACTGCCATGACTGGCAGACAGGATTGATCCCTGTTTATCTTAGGACGGAGTTCCAGGCAAATCCTTTCTTCTGGGGCATGAAGTCCATGATGACCATCCACAACCTTAAGTTCCAGGGTGTTTGGGATGTTGAGACCCTTCAGGGCCTTTCAGGACTCCCCATGGACCTTTTTACTCCGGACAAGCTGGAGTGCAATAAGACAGGTAATATGCTTAAGGGCGGACTGGTTTACGCGGATTACATCACTACGGTTTCACCTACTTACTGTGATGAGATCCAGACTCCCTTCTATGGAGAGGGCTTGGACGGACTTCTTTCTTCCAGGCATTTTGATATGCAGGGTATCGTCAATGGTATCGACTATATCACTTTTGATCCCTCCACGGATATGTCAATATTCAAGCAGTACGACGTTTCATCTTTCCGCAAGAACAAGCGCATTAACAAAGAGCGATTGCAGGAGGAGTTAGATCTGACGGTTGACGGCAAGAAGTACATGATCGGACTTATTTCCCGTCTTACAGATCAAAAGGGACTTGATCTTATAAATTACTGTATCGAGGGTATCGTTGATGATAACACCCAGCTGGTGGTTATCGGAACCGGTGAGAGCAGATACGAGAACATGTTCAGGCATTATGCATGGAAGTATCCTGATCGCATTTCTGCCAATATTTGCTACTCGGATGATCTGGCTCGTAAGGTATATGCAGCAAGTGATGCATTCCTGATACCTTCCAGATTTGAACCCTGCGGTCTGACACAGCTCATGTCTTACCGCTACGGATCAGTGCCCATTGTTCGCGAGACGGGGGGTCTTAAGGACACTGTAGAGCCTTACAACGAGTACGAGAAGATCGGAGATGGATTCTCCTTCCGCAACTACAACGGAGACGAGCTTCTCAAGATCGTTAACTACTCCAAGTACATTTTCTTCACCAAGCGTGCCAACTGGAACAAGATGGTGGAGCGCAACATGCAAAAGGATTACTCCTGGAGCCATTCAAAAGCAAAGTACGAGGAGCTTTACAATTATCTTATAGGAGAATAAAGGGGACATCCTCTGGCCGTCAGGGTCAGGGGGTGTCTTTCGGTATTTGTGTGAGATTTTATGGCAACTAAGAAAAAAAGCACCGGTACCAAGCGTACCAATTCCAAAAAACAAAAGCCAACTCAGGTTGAGGTTTCAAGGGAACCTATCTACCAGGAGATCATACTTTGGATCATCGTTGTGATCTGCGCACTGTTGTTCCTTGGCAATTTTGGCCTCGGTGGTGCAGTAGGCGGAGCAGTGTCATCCTTTCTCTTTGGTGTCTTCGGACTGGTGGCATATATCATACCCATTTTGCTGTTTGTCGCCAGCTTTTTTGTAATCTCAAACCGCAATAACAAACTGGCTTATGTCAAATTGGCCGGTGGCGTTGTAGCTACATTGATGTTGTCCATGTTTATTGAACTCTTTACTAACGGGAGTGCAGTCATTGGCGGCAGGAACGCGTATATCCACGGTGCCACAACTCATCTCGGAGGAGGTTTCTTCGGAGGTGGTCTGGCTTACATATTGACCAAGAGTTTCGGGCTTTTAGGAGCGTTTATAATCGGCATCTTTCTTTTCGTGGTGTCTATCATACTCATCACAGAAAAGGCTCTTTTCCACAGGCTTCATGACAGTATCACAGCCAGGGAGGCAGAGAGAAGGGAAAGAGCCGAGAGTGCAGCCGAAAGGCGTGTCGAGAGACAACCTGAGAGGGTAGTGGAAAGGCAGCCGGAGCCTGTAGAATCGATGGAGACCGCAAAGGAGCCTAAGGAGGCGGTCAAACTCGAAAAGATGCCTATCGGTTTTGATCTTGGAGCTCAGGCAGCCGGAGAGGTAAGTACGTTTTCGGACGAGGTTGCTCCTATCGATATCCATATTTACGAGAACAGGGCCAATGCTACGGATCCTACCAAGCCTCAGATCGAGGTAGAGCATATTCCTCTTTCTTCCGAGGGTGAAAGTACGAGATCGGACATTCAGATGCCTACCTTTGATGCTGCGAACTCTGTAGAAGAGGTTGTTACTCCGGTTCCGGAGATCCATGTGTCTCCTGATCCTGTAGAGGATGCACCCGTGATACCTGAACCTATAGAGGATACACCTGTCTTCGAGGAGGCAGCAGAGGAGTTTGAGGTTGAACCTATAGTAGCGGAACCTGATCCTGTGGATGATACTCCGGTAGCAGAGAAGCCTGCACCCAAGCCCAAGGTGCCGTATAAACTTCCGCCCATTACTCTGCTTAATGAGCTTAGTGGCGGTAGCGGTGGAGAGACAAGAGAGTCGCTCCAGCAGACAGCACAGAAGCTTCAGACGACTTTGGAGAACTTTGGTGTCAGGGTCAATGTTACTGATGTGTCATGCGGGCCGGCGGTTACCAGATATGAGATCTCACCGGAGCAGGGTGTCAAGGTTAGCCGTATCGTCAATCTTGCAGATGATATCAAGCTTAATCTTGCAGCAGCTGATATAAGGATCGAGGCTCCCATCCCCGGCAAGGCGGCAGTTGGTATAGAGGTACCCAACAAGAGCGTCGTCATGGTTTCCTTCAGAGAGATGATGGAGTCAAAAGAGTTCAAGAGCGAAAAGTCACTTATTGCTTTTGCTGCCGGACGTGATATAGCCGGTAAGGTGGTGCTTTCGGATATTGCCAGGATGCCCCATCTTTTGATAGCCGGTGCTACGGGGTCAGGAAAGTCGGTATGTATCAATACCATCATCATGAGCATCTTGTATCATGCGGATCCCTCTGATGTTAAGTTCATCATGATCGATCCCAAGGTGGTGGAGCTTTCAGTATACAACGGTATACCGCATCTTCTTATCCCGGTGGTTACAGATCCTAAAAAGGCAGCCGGTGCACTTAACTGGGCAGTTAAGGAGATGACTGACAGATACAATAAATTCGCACAGGCCGGTGTCCGTGATATGAAGGGTTATAACTCACGTATCAAAAACGGCCAGATCGAGCTTGATACCGGAAGCGGTCCTGTGAAGGTTGCCTGTGAAAAGATGCCGCAGATCGTAGTTATCGTAGACGAGCTTGCGGACCTTATGATGGTATCCTCAAGCGAGGTGGAGGAGGCTATCTGCCGTCTGGCTCAGCTTGCAAGAGCTGCGGGTATCCATCTTATTATCGCGACCCAGCGCCCTTCGGTCAATGTTATTACAGGACTTATCAAGGCTAATATGCCTTCACGTATCGCATTTGCGGTTACCAGTGGAGTTGATTCCAGGACGATCCTGGATATGAACGGAGCGGAAAAGCTTCTCGGCAAGGGTGATATGCTGTATTATCCCCAGGGAGCTCCAAAACCCATGCGAGTCCAGGGTGCCTTTGTTTCAGATGAGGAGGTTTCCAGGGTTTGTGACTTTATCCGTTCACAGGATATAGGCAGTGTCTATGATGAGTCCATAACCGAGTCCATTGAGAGCAGTGCTTCTTCCGATAATTCAGGCGGAAGCCAGGACTTGGGTGTCTTTGACAATGAAAGGGATTACTTCTTTGCGGATGCAGGAAGACTTATCATTGAAAAAGAAAAGGGATCCATTGGAATGCTTCAGCGCAACTTCAAAATTGGATTTAACAGGGCTGCGCGCATTATGGATCAGCTGGAGGAGGCCGGAGTGGTAGGACCCGAAGAGGGCACGAAACCCAGACGTGTTTTGTTGACTTTGAACGAATTTGAGGAACTCCTGGCGAATTAAGCCCGGAGAGTAAGAGTTATAGTTGATTTTACAGGAGGAAAAACAATGAAGACAGACATCGAAATCGCTCAGGAGAATATCAAGAGTCCGATTCAGGACGTAGCTGCAGCAGCCGGTATCCCCGCTGATGCCATCGAGCCCTATGGCCGCTATAAGGCAAAGTTTACGGAGGGGTATCTTCGCAGCCTTGAGGGTAACAAAAAAGGACGTCTGGTCCTTGTAACAGCCATCAATCCCACACCTGCAGGTGAGGGTAAGACAACCACAAGTATCGGACTGGCAGATGCCCTTCGTCTTCGTGGCAAAAATGCTATCCTTGCTCTTCGCGAGCCCTCTCTGGGGCCTTGCTTTGGTATCAAGGGCGGAGCCGCAGGCGGTGGATATGCACAGGTTGTTCCCATGGAGGAACTCAATCTTCACTTTACAGGTGACTTTCACGCTATAACAAGTGCCAACAATCTTCTTTGCGCTCTTCTGGATAACCACATCCAGCAGGGCAACGAGCTTGGTATCGATCCCCGTAATGTGGTTTTCAAACGTTGCGAGGATATGAATGACAGAGCCCTTCGTAACATCGTTATCGGCCTTGGGGCCAAGGCAGACGGTATGGTGAGAGAAGACCACTTTGTTATTTCCGTTGCTTCCGAGATCATGGCGATCTTCTGTCTGGCAGAGGATCTTAAGGATCTTAAAAAGCGTCTGGGAGAGATCATAGTTGCCTACAATTTTGACGGTGATCCGGTGAGAGCCAAGGATCTTAAGGCAACAGGTGCCATGACAGCCCTTCTTGTTGATGCCATTAGACCCAATCTCATCCAGTCACTTGAGCATACACCCGCCATTGTTCACGGCGGACCTTTTGCGAATATCGCTCATGGATGTAACTCCGTAAGAGCTACAAAGACAGCTCTTTCCATTGGAGATATCGTTGTTACAGAGGCAGGCTTCGGTGCAGATCTTGGTGCGGAGAAGTTCTTTGATATCAAGTGCCGCAAGGCCGGACTTACTCCAGAGGCTGTTGTTCTTGTTGCAACCATACGTGCTCTTAAGTACAACGGTGGTGTTGCCAAAGCAGATCTGGCAGAGGAAAATGTTGATGCTCTGAAAAAGGGTATCGTAAACCTTGAAAAGCATATTGAGAATCTTCAGAATTACGGAGTTCCGGTTGTAGTTACTCTTAATTCTTTTGCTACAGATACCAAGGCTGAGGTTGATTACGTTGCTGATTTCTGTAGGGACATGGGAGCTGAGTTTGCACTTTCCGAAGTATTTGCAAAAGGCGGCGAGGGTGGTCTTGCACTTGCAGACGCAGTTATCGATACTCTTGAAAACAGAGAGAGTAAATTTACAACTCTTTATCCTGATGAGATATCACTTTATGACAAGGTTGAGACAATCTCCAAAAAGATCTACGGAGCAGATGGGGTTACTTACAGTCCCGCAGCAAAGAGATCAATGGACAAGCTTATCTCACTGGGTATGGATAATCTTCCTGTTTGTATGGCAAAGACTCAGTATTCGCTGTCTGATGATGCCAAGAAACTCGGAAGACCTACCGGATATACTATCAATGTCAGAGAGGTATATCCTTCAGCCGGAGCGGGCTTCGTAGTATGTGTTCTCGGTGATATCATGACTATGCCGGGACTTCCCAAGACACCGGCAGCTTATGGTATTGATGTTGATGATGATGGAAAGATCATTGGACTTTTCTAGGAGGAATTATGACAGGAAGAGGCAATCTTATTGACGGAAAAAAGATCTCCGCAGATATCAAGGATGAAGTTGCGCGCGGTGTAGCTGCTCTTTCAGACAAGGGAATAACTGTTTCACTGGCAGTGATCCTTGTAGGAGAAGATCCTGCATCCCAGGTATATGTCAGAAACAAAAAGAAAGCCTGCGAAGCAACAGGTATCAGATCGGTTTCTCATGAGCTTCCCGAAAGTACTACCGAGGCCGAACTTATAAGTCTGATATCGGACCTTAATGCAGATGACAGCATCGACGGTATCCTGGTCCAGCTGCCTCTTCCGTCTCATATTGATGAGGATAAGGTTATCCGTGCCATTGATCCGGCCAAGGACGTGGATGGATTTCATCCCGAGAGTGTTGGGGCTCTTTCCATTGGGCAAAAGGGTTTTGTTTCATGTACGCCAGCAGGTATCATCCAGCTCCTTAAAAGAAGCGGAGTAGAGATGGACGGAGCCAACTGTGTCATAATTGGACGAAGCAATATCGTTGGTAAGCCCATGGGTATCCTTATGCTCAGGGAAAATGCCACGGTTACTATAACCCATTCGCATACAAAAAATCTTAAAAATGTCTGCAAAAATGCAGATATACTGATCGTAGCTATCGGTCGCGCAAAGATGGTAGATGCTGATTATGTTAAGGATGGAGCTGTAGTTATCGATGTGGGAATGGACAGAGATGAAAACGGTAAGCTTTGTGGAGATGTTGATTTTGATGCCGTAAAGGATAAGTGCCTTGCCATCACACCCGTTCCCGGTGGCGTTGGCCCCATGACTATTGCAATGCTTATGTATAACTGTCTTGCGGCAGCGGAGAATAAGGCCAGATGATATGTAAGAACTGTAAATCCAATTTAGAAGAGGGTATGGTTCTTTGTCCTTCCTGTGGGAAGCCGGTGCAGATAGTACCTGACTACAATCTTCTGGATGATGAAGCCCTTACATCGCTTATAGATGACGGGTCGCTTCCCAGAACTGCCGTAGATTCCATTGGTCACACCCAGGATGAGTCTTCCCAAAGGGATGATGTTTCGAACAGAGAAAAAACCCGTGAAAAGTATAGGATATTTGCCATCGTAGGTGTGATAGGTATCCTTCTTATCGGGGTTTTTGCGCTTCTCGGTTCGTCTTTTATGATGGTGAGCATTGGCAACAAAGCCTACTCGGTGGGAGATTATTCCCGGGCCATGGATTATTACGGCAGGGCTCTTGTTAAAAAAAGAGATCCCCAGACCCTTGCTCTTATGGGTAAGGCATGTGCCGGAGCAGGGGATCTTGTTTCTGCCGAGGATTATCTCAGGGAAAGCCTTGCCGGCGATCCGGAAAATTCTGAGGTGTACGAATCCATTCTTTCTATCCTTTCACAGGAGCAGGATACGGACGGTATCCGGGTTATGGAGACTTATGCCATTACCGATGAGCAGAAAAGACTGTTTTCGGACTATTTGATCTCTTCACCTGTATTTTCTGTGGCTGGAGGAGAGTATTCGGATGATGTGAAGCTCAAACTGACCTGTGTGGATGGTTTTGAGATCTATTATACTGTTGACGGAACAGAGCCTGATTCTGCCGATGGCAGTCTTTACAAAAAGCCAATAAAGATCACTGATGGTACGACAACCGTTAAGGCCTGCTGCAAGAATCCTGCCGGCAGATATTCTCAGGTTATAGAGGAAACATACAGTATTTCCTATGTCACACCTTCGTTTCCGGTAGTAAGTCCCATGACCGGAGAGTTTCACAGTGTTACAAGGATCACAATTGTCTCTCCCATAGAGGATGGGGAGATCTATTATACCTGGAACGGAAGCGATCCCACGGTGTCGTCTTACAAGTATACGGCACCGATCACCGTTCCAGAGGGAGATCATATCCTGTCAGTTATAGTTATCGATCATCACGGATTGTCCAGTGATGTACTAAGGTGCAGTTACTCATACATACCTGCAGCCGAACCCAAAGAATCCTCGGGAGATGAGTGATGAAAATAAAGCTTATTTGTCCCGGCAAGATTAAGGAAGCTTTTATGAGAGATGCTTGTGGAGAGTATCTTAAAAGGCTTAGCAGATATGCGTCTGTCAGTGTCATAGAGGTTTCC
>JAEELH010000071.1 GCA_016288825.1 Lachnospiraceae bacterium
ATTTCCCTGGAGATCCAGAACAGGATTACCGCTGTTATTTGCAAGAACTCTCTGACCGTTTTCAGCCAGGGTCCAGAAAAAGTCTCCGTCTCTGGTGTAGTACTGCTGTCCGTCCACACCCTGAACCGCGAAGAAACCATTACCCTGAATATACAGTGCGTTGGTATTGTCGCTGGCTTTCATGGCACCTGCCTTGAAGGATGCATTGGTTGCAGCAACTCTGGTACCAAGTCCCACCTGAGCTCCCGTAGGCTTGGGATCTCCATTGGCGGATGTTGTCCTGGCCTGAAGAGTCTGATACAAAAGATTCTTGAACTGGGTGCTGTTGGACTTGTACGCTATGGTATTAACATTGGCAATATTATTGGAAATCGTATCCAGACTGGTCTGCTGAGCCTTCATGCCCGTAGCAGCCGTCCAAAGTGATCGCATCATATTAGAGCACTCCTTTCTGAGCTTTACTTATCATACCCTGCCGACCTGACTTACTGCCATCTCAATGGTCTCGTCCTCGGCCTGGATCATTTTCTGTCCTGCCTCATATGCTCTCTGAATAGTGATCATGGAAACCATCTCGTCTACGATATTGACATTGGATGACTCCAGTGCGCCCTGCTCTATCAGCATATTGTCCGCTGCTATTACATTGCCGCCGTCCTGAATATCGTAAAGATTCTCACCATACTTGAGTATGTAATCGTAGTTGTCAATGTCGATAACTCCCACCTGGGAAACTATCTGACCATTTTGAAAAATAAAACCTCGGGAATCTACACTGTACTGCTGCAGAGGATCTACTCTGACGTAGGCATTTTCCCCATACTGACCATTGAGTGCAGCGTTCATATTAAGAACGTAATCTCCGTCAGCCGTTCTGAAATATCCCTCGTTATCTACTGTGAAGTTACCGTCTCTGGTGTACTTGATGGATGTGTTGCCCTGCTTGTCGGTGTACTGGATCGCAAAAAATCCGCGGCCACCGATGGCAAGATGTGAGGACTCATCCGTAAGTCTGAATCCTCCCTGATCCCAATCAGTATAGGTCTCACCTACTTTAACACCCATCTTGATACCGCCAATACCTACGGGGAGCCCCATAGTGCCGGAGTCCTTGATCTTGATGGCCAGCTTCTGTGCAAAGGAGGCGTTGGTTGTGCCTTCCTTTTTATAGCCGGTCGTGTTGGAATTGGCGAGATTGTTTGATAAGACATCCAGTCTTCTCTGTTCTTCCACCATCCCTGTGTAGGCTGTGTATAAACCCTTAACCATAGTACCTCCGATGTGTCAATTATTCGTCGCTAAGCAGAGGTTATAAAGACCTCGTTTCCTATATCGGAATTTATTGATTAAATCTTAACACTTTTTCTAAAAGTATATCGAGATTTTTCCAATATTCGCTTATGACTCCTGCATCTTGGCCAAAAGCTCCATCTTAAGCTCGTAGAAGGCGGGGCTCATGTCGAGATAGTGCTTATGCGGGTTCTCAAAACGCTGTTCCTCCTCCCAGATCTCATCCTTGAGCTGACGAACAACAAAGTCCTTGATCTCCTGAAGAGAAACGGGGTCATTGACACGCTTTCCGCCTCTGATCACAGGCTGCTGAAGTTCCTTGGCAGTGCAGTTCTCAAAGAAGCGGTTCTTCCAAGGTTTTTCCGGATCCACATATCTGTAAGGCTTTGAAAGATCTACCGTCTCATCTGCTCTGGTCAAAAGATCGGCGATAGCCTGTCCCTGCTCATCATAGATTCGATAGACTTTTTTGCGTCCCGGATTAGTGATCTTTTCAACAGTCTCTGAGATCTTGATCTTGGGGATCTTCTTTCCGTTGATCTGTATTTCGCACATCTTATAAACAGCGCCAAATACAGGATCGCTCTTGGCTGTAATAAGGCGCTCGCCTACTCCGAATGAATCAATGCAGCCACCCTGGTTCAGAATAGATCCGATAGTGTACTCATCAAGTGAATTGGAAGCCACGATCTTGCAATCTGTAAGACCTGCGTCATCAAGCATCTTACGAACATGCTTGGACAGATAAGCAAGGTCACCGGAGTCAAGTCTTACGCCGATAAGTCTCTTGCCCATAGGCTCAAGCACTTCCTTTGCCACACGTATAGCATTGGGAACGCCGCTCTTCATAACATCATAAGTATCCACAAGGAAAAGCGCTGCATTGGGATAGATCTCGGCGTACTTTTTAAATGCCGTATACTCATCCTCATAATACATTACCCAGCTGTGAGCCATGGTTCCCGAAACCGGGATATTAAACTGCTTGCCCGCAAGAACTGTGGCGGTTGAGCCGACGCCTCCGATAAATGCCGCCCTTGCTCCGTATACCGCAGCGTCCATATTGTGGGCCCTGCGGGCTCCGAAATCGGACACACCGCGACCCTGGGCAGCCTTTACGATACGTCTTGTCTTGGTCGCTACCAGAGACTGATGATTGACCTGTGCAAGGATAGCCGTCTCAACGATCTGGGCATCAATAAGAGGCGCAGTCACTGTAAGAATAGGCTCGCCGGGATACATAATAGTTCCCTCAGGAAAAGCGTCCACATCTCCTCTGAACCTGTAGGTCTTAAGGAATTCCAAAAACTTGTCCGAAAACAGACCGAGACTCCTGAAGTACTCCACATCATCCTCTGCAAAATGAAGATTCTCAATATACTCCACTATTTGCTCAAGTCCGGCAAAAATGGAAAAGCCTCCACCATCGGGATTGTTCCTGTAAAATACATCAAAAGATACAAGTTCCTCAGTATCACCATTTTCGAAATAACCATTGGCCATGGTCATCTCATACAAATCCATCATCATGGTGATGTTCCGCTCATCAAACTGTGTCATTTCTTCCTCCTAATTACTTAAAACCCGGAAACGGCAGTCAACGACCTGCTTCCTTAACGCTCCTGCTTCCATGGCAGGTAAAGTATATGATCTGATGCTTTTCGGATACCTCTCTGACAAGTTCCTTTGCTTTTTCAAGCTTGTCCTCATCAAAATTGGTAAAGGGATCATCCATGACGATCATGGGTGACTCCCCGCCGAAGAGCACATCCACCAATGCAAGGCGGGCACAAAACGCCGCCATATCATGATATCCCGCAGACAAATGCTTTCCGCTTCTTGTAATACCCGCCTGCTGAAGCTGAATATCAAGATTCATATCAAGCCTGATATCTCCCGCAAGGATATCTGCTTCCCCTCCGGGATAAACCCGACGCAAGTATGATGTCATACTTCTCTGGAGCGGTCCCATATAAGCAGACAGGAAGTTTTCTTTAGCCTCTCCAAGGCACTGCAGGGTCTCCTCGTAGAGCCTTACCTGTTCCTCCATCTCTGCCCGATCTTCCTCAAGGGCCGGTATCCGTCCTGCAGCATCCTCACAATCCGAAAGCTGCTGGGATCTTTCATCCAGATCCCTTATATCATCGGTGATGTATCCCTTGAGCTCGGTTATCTCCTCCTCCAGGGCCTGCTGCTTTTCCTGCAACGATGCAAGTGATTCCGTCTCAACCGTGCTGTCCGGAGTTTCCTCGTATTCCTTGAGCTCCTCGGTTATCTCCTCTATACGCTTGCCCGTCTCGGAATAAAGCATAACCTTTTGCCTGATCTCCTTGAGAGCATGGGGTATGCTGTCCGGCTCCTCAACAGGATAGCTTGATACCACTGCACGAAGTCCATCGCTCTCGGCGGTTATCTCTCCCGAAACCCTGTGGATCTCCTTTTCCCTGTCCTGAAAATCTCTGTACCTGGTATTGAGTACGGACAGATCTCGTATTACCCTGTCCTCATCCTGGGTATCATAAAGATTGACGCCTAAAACAGTTGTATAATGGGCCAGGGAAGTATACAGCTTAAGTTGAAGCTCTGAAAGCTCATCCAGCGAGTCCGAATTCGTAGATGCAAACTGCCTCTCATTTTCCTGAAGCGCCAGGAATCTGTCCGCTCTTCTTTGAACTTCGATTATGGCCTGCTGAATATCCTCATACTCCATATCGAAATCCGCCAGAAATGACTCGCTTATGCCCCGCATCCTGTCATGCTCGCTCTGGGTTGCCTCAAGTTCATCCGAAGCGTCCCAAAGTTCCTGTTCAAACTTTTCACGATCCCGCTTGTCTCTTTGATACCGAAGTATTATGGTTCCGACAAAGCTGATGATCAGCATAACGCCCAGTCCAACGCAAGTGTACGCGATCACATCCGTAAGGGTACTTTTTGCCGAAAACAGGACTTTGAAATAAAAACCTCCGAAAAAGAGCGTCAGGGTCAGAAGGATGAAGATCAATATGGACGCTATGCTCGAGTGTCCGGATTTGGACTCATGATGCTCATCCATCTGCTTGCGAAGAGCGCTGTATCGCTCCTCCTGGGTTTTGAGTTTTCCTGAGAGCTCGATCTCCTGATTGGCTATACCCAACTGTTCTTTGATCTCCTCGGGATCCGGAAGCTTTTTACGGAAAAAGTTTTTCAGATCCGTCAGCGCATCCCTGTCCTCCTTGGTCATCTGGGAATGCGTTCCCTTGAGGCGGAGTTCCTTGATCTTGTCAGCCTGCTGGCTCCACTCCGTAAGCTTTTCCTCGCCTATAGGGCGGTCCTCAAAAAGCTCGACCAAAACATCCAGATCCTCACCGGAGGGCTGCTTGGAACGAAGTTCCTCCCGGCGGCTCCTGTTGACCTCCAGATCTCTTTCTCTGGAATCCCACTCATCTAGGTCCTCATCAGCCGGAACGCCTCTTGCAAAGAAATCATCAAGCGTAGCCTGGGTCTGCTTGTAACCCTCCAGGCTCTGCTGCTTGGCGCGAAGTTCTCCCAACCTCTGCTCTGCTGCTCCCGCAGCCTTGATCCTTGCTGATATCTCCGATTTTTGACTTTCCAGTTCGTGAAGATTTTGCTGTCTCGTGGCGAGCAGATTACACTTTGCCTCATAGGCCTCCTGCAATGTAGGTATGCTTTCGGACATCTCCCTTGCACTGGTAATATCCTCGGTGATCTTTTTGATACGACCCGGATTGATGCGGCTGGACGATGTGTACTCCTTGGCAGCAGTCTCAATACGTTTGACTACCTCCTCGTAGTTTTTCATATCGTCACTTACAGAAGCAACGCCTCCCATCTTGGCATTGAGGCTGTCAGTGATACCCACTTCCAGAGAATCCTGAGGAATAAAGATGCTTCTCTCAAAAGATTCCCTGTCCACCTCAAACAGTTCCTCACCAATATTGGAGGTATAGGCACTGCTGGGTGTCTCCACCGGAAGATCATATATTGCAAATGTATCGTCTTTGTCCTTTTGGCCGAAGGTCCTCTCTATTCGATAAAGCTTTTCATCTACCGAAAAGACCAGATTGCCACCGTATACTCCCCCGTCCCAGGGTTCGTACATGGCCCTCTCCGTCAGTTCCTTTTTACGGGGAGAGTATTCCAGGCCATAAAACATGGACTTTAAGAAAACACTGAGGGTGGTCTTTCCCCAGCCGTTTTCTTCAAAAAATTCACATATACCGCAGTCAAAATCCAGCTTAAGATCTTTGATCCTTCCGAATCCCGCGATATGGCATGAAATAAGCTTCAAACTACAACTCCTCTCCCATGAGTGCTTTCATCCCGATCTCAATGATCTTTTCTTTTTCCTTTTCGGGAATATCCTTGTCACGCACAAGACGTACAAAAGCTCCTTTGAGCGACCGGTCATTGGCAAAGCTCTCGTAATTGATAAGGGTCCTTGTCCGATCCTGTACTTTAAAGAAAAAGAAATTCTCGTCAAAACTGCGCCTGATTCTGGGGAGATCGATATCCGTATTCATCGGGATCCTGCCGGTCAGAACAACCTTGACCAGATCCTTTTCGGGGATGCCCTCTACTGCCGATGAGATACGCCCCATGATAGCCGGCATGTCCTGATCCTCAGATCCAAGTTCAACCTCCACCTCATGAAGAAGCCTTTTTGCAAAGGGAACAAAGGTGGGAATAACACGCTTATCCTCTATATTGAGAAGAACAAATCCCTTTGCTCCGCACTCATCGAAACCTCTTCCCTCCAAGGTTCCACTATAGCACCACACACCTCTGTCATCCAGTTTGTCCAGTTTGTAATAATGAATATGGCCCAACGCCATATAATCAATGTACTTATCACGGAAATCCGGAAGAGTTACAACGGGGGTCTTGTCCTTGCCCTCATACTCGCTCTCCTGACCGTGGAGCACAACGATGTTGCACATGGCCGAATCAAGGATCAGATTGGTAGAGATGGTCTTGACATTATCCTCAGTGATCTCTCGTCCTGTGATGACTACATCATCATATGTATAGGATGTCCACTCAGAATCCGAAAAAAGCTTGAGGTTCTCCGGCATAGTCTCAACGCCGTCAAGAAAATCACTGTAATCGTGGTTGCCCTTGAGATAGATGAAATCTATCAGAGGATGAAGCTCTATCTCCTCAAGCACTCTCATTCGCGCTGTCTTTCTGATATGCTGCTTGTCAAACAGATCTCCGGCTATGATAATGGCCCTGACTGCATTTTCCGCAGCATAGGTCACCATCCTTCCAAAGGTATCCAAAAGCTCATCTCGCCTCAATCTGGCATCGCCGCTGGCAAGATTACTTTCCATCTTGGAATCCAGATGCAGATCTGCACAATGGATTATCTTCATAAGTATTGCATTCCCTCCCGATGAGCACGATCCACATCTTCATGGAACTCCATGCACGAAACGCGTAGTGCGCCGCTTCCGGAAACAACCGTCCTCTCTGCCACATCTGATGTTACCACCTTAAGATGGTCTTTCCCCGACAGTTGATGTGCCATTCGTTCTATATATGCATCTGCCGTCTCATCCTCTCCGGTAAAGACGACCTCTACATTGTTGTATCTTTCTCTGTGTCCCGGGTTATCCCGACGCATATATGCATCAAAAACCGCTATGACACGCTCTCCGGTATATCCCTGATAATTGGAAAGCATATCCAGCAGTACCCCTCTTGCCGCGTCAAGATTGTCCGAAACCAGACTTTTTGTCTCCTCCCATTGATGGACCACATTATATCCGTCCACCAAAACTATTGTCTCCATGGGCGCTTTGACTGCGGATTCCTTTGCTACGGGATGAGCCTCGAAGTATTCCTCTCTCGCCCGTCTTACACGCTCTTCCTTTTCCTTGTCATAGGATACGACTTTGGCATCACCACTCCTAAGAGGGCTTTTGATAGGGCCAAACTCCCTGACAAAGATCGCTTCCAACTCCGAATCCATACCTGTATATCCGGAATAAGACTCAGGATTCCTTTTCGGCGCGGAAGAAGACTTGGAAGATGAACCGGACTCACCTCCCTTGCCCGAAGCATCGCTGCCGGCGCCCTCAGCTATCGCCTCCGCCAAAAGGCGTCCCTCGCCTATGGTCCTGACCTGCCAGTCCCCGTCTATCCTGGGATCATCCTCCTCAAGAGGCGGAACATGAGCCATCTCATCCACCATGTACCAAGGCACCTGGTATCCTGCTCCATGCGTACAAAAAACGGAAGATGATGTATTTCTCGTATCTCTTGAGGGATCATAGCCAATGCTCTCAATAACCTCCTCGGTATTGTGGCAGGGATGATATCCGCCGGATTCAAAAGCAATAGTGCCGGCACCGCCGGTATATGCTGCAACTTCTCTGGCGTAATCAGCAACGCAGGCCACGGGAACATCTCCCGTAAGTGTAGCCATATCCCCCTCGATCTCAGGCGGATCTATGCGTCCGTTCATGGAATTCAGGTCAGTCATGGCCCGTCCGATCTGCTCCATGGGAAGAGTCAGGGTTACATGATAAAAGGGCTCCAAAAGTATGCTTTCGGACTTTTGAACTCCCTGTCTGATAGCTCTGTATGTAGCCTGTCTGAAATCTCCGCCCTCTGTATGCTTGGGGTGGCTCCTTCCGCTGATAACAGTTACATGTATATCCGTAAGCGGCGATCCTGTAAGAACTCCTCTGTGGACTCTCTCCCTAACGTGGGTCATTGCCAACTTCTGGAACGAGATACCAAGTACATCCGTAGGGCAATCCGAATCAACAGTAATGCCACTGCCTTCTTCTCCCGGCTTCAGCAGAAGATGTATCTCCGCATAATGCCTGAGGGGTTCAAAATGACCTATTCCCTCCACCGGTCTTTTTATGGTCTCCTTATAAAGGATCCTGCCGGCATCCAGGGTGACTACGTAGCCGAACCTGTCCTTGATCCGGGATACGATGACTTGCTGCTGCAACGCTCCCATGATCTGGATATGGACCTCTCCGGTCTCCTCTACCCACTCAACGCCAAGCGCGGGGTCCTCCTCACCCATGAGGCTAAGATCTGCCAAAAGCTTTCTGGCATCGACTCCGGTGGGTGGTTCTACTCTATATGAAAGTACCGGTTCAATATATGCAGGCCTTTCTCTGTCACATGCTCCGTATCCGTCACGAACCCGGCTTTCGGAAAGTCCCAAAACGCATACTACATCTCCCGGGCCGGCTTCCCTAAGAGTCTCATATTTTTCTCCGTTGTAGCGGCGGATCTCGCTTACCTTTTCATCGCCAATTTCCTGACGTACGGAAAGGCTGCCGCCGTATAACCTCATATGGGTAAGCCTACTCCCGGACTTGTCCCTGCTGATCTTGTATACTCTGGCACCGAACTCCGGAAGAGGCTCCGGCGGAAGTACAATATCAGACATAAGATCCAAAAGCTCCTCTATTCCCTCCTGGCGAAGGGCTGAACCTCCCACAACCGGAAAGATCTGTCTTTCCATAAAGGCTCTTCGGATAGCATCAGGCCCAATAGTGCCCGTTTCCGAATATGTCTCAAGGAGCTCCTCAGAGCAAAGTGCTATCTCTTCATAAAACTCATCATCCGGCTCTCTCCAAAGAACACAGTCTCCGGAAAGCGAATCCTGCATATCGGATACTATGTCCGATATCGGATCAACCGCTATGTCCATCTTATTAACATATATAATACACGGAAGGTCATACTCTCTCAAAAGCTTCCAAAGAGTTCTGGTATGACTCTGGACTCCCTCACTTCCGCTCACAAGGAGTATAGCCGCATCCATGACCATAAGGGATCTCTCTGTCTCTGCAGAAAAATCCACATGTCCCGGAGTATCTAAAAGTGTGATCTCCGAATCCTTCCAGGTGATCATAGCCTCCTTGGATCCGATGGTGATACCCCTTTGCCTCTCCAGAGGATCTCCGTCCAGGAAACTGTCTCCGTGGTCAACTCTCCCCAGCTGTCTTATCACGCCGGAGGAATAAAGCATAGCCTCGGAAAGTGTTGTCTTGCCGGCGTCTACATGGGCAATGATACCCATGACTGTCTTTTTATTCATAATCAGGCACTCCTGCCGGAAAGCACCAGGGCCTCATGGGGTCCCAGATGAAGAGCCAACTCTCCTCCTTTGACCTCGTGATTTTCAGGCATTATAGAATAGCCCATCTGATTGGTAACAAAAATCTGCTCTATCTGTCCCTCTCTGGCGATCTCAGCCTTCCAGACCGGTATGGTCACATCAAGCTCGCCATCAGAGGCACTGACTACGATAACAAGTTTTTCTGTCTCGGTAAACCTGGCATAACTTGTATATCCCTTACCGGACTTAAGGAAGATAAAGGCTCCTCGCCTCAAGGCATCATGGAACCTGTGAAGGTAGATCACATCCCTATGGAAATCTATAAGGGAATAATCCGCGTCTCCCCAAGGATATGTACGCCTGTTGTCCGGATCGGTAAATCCTACGACTCCCGCCTCGTCCCCGTAATAGAGTGTGGGCGCTCCCGGCCAGGTCATCTGCATCACCACAGCCTCTCTGAAAACCGGGATGGATATACCCTCTCCTGCAGCTGCGCTTCCAAGCTCACCTACACGTCCCGCCTTGTGATTAGTCCTGGTCAGGAACCTGCTATGATCATGATTGGAAAGCTGGTTCATGGAACAATATAACGAAGGCGACATGAACATGGTCATGCAGTGCCTCATGGTCATCTCAAAGACACCGCCGTCTCCAAGCAGGTACTCCTCATACTTGTCGGAATGTTTTTCCATTCCTGTCAGGAAATATGAAACCGGCTCCATAAAGGCGTCATAGTTCATGATGGTATCCCACTGATCTCCGGAAAGCCAACCGGTAGCATCTCCATAATGCTCTGCCAGGATAATGGCGTTGGGATTTGCTCCCTTAACAGCGTCGCGGAACCTCTTCCAGAAACCGTGGTTATACTCGGGCGAATGTCCCAGGTCCGCAGCCACATCCAGTCTCCAGCCATCACAGTTGTAAGGCGGAGATACCCACTTGCGGGCTATATCCAGGATATACTCTGTCAGTGTATCGCTGCCCTCATAATTGAGTTTGGGCAGTGTGTCATGCCCCCACCAGCCGTCATATGTATGATTGTAAGGCCAGTCACCGGGCTTGTTTGAAAAGAAATAGAAAAAGTCGTGATAAGGGCTTTCCTTGGAAACGTATGCTCCGTCGGCGTAACCTATCTCGCCCTCATATATGCCCTCTCTGTCCATCCATTTGTTGAAGGATCCGCAGTGGTTAAACACTCCGTCAAGGATGACACGGATACCTTTTTCATGGGCCTCTCTTACGAACTCAGCAAAAAACTGATTGCTCGCCTCGAGATTCTCCCTGGATGTAACACGCTTTTTATACTTGGTCGCATGATGATTGTCGTAGTCATTTTCCTTGAGGCACTCTCCGCCATCGGAAAGGATAACTCCGTAATGAGGATCTATATAATCATAATCCTGCGTATCATACTTGTGATTGGAAGGTGAAACGAAGAGCGGATTAAAATAGATAACCTCCACTCCGAGACTTTTGAGATAGTAAAGCTTTTGTCTGACACCCTCCAGATCGCCGCCGTAGAAATTGGCAACATCGAATCTGCTGGGAGGTGTGTTCCAGTCGCTTATATGAGAAACCGGCATGGTAATGTAGTGATACTCCCTATCCTCTACGTCATTGGTGGGATCTCCATTGTTGAAACGATCCACCAAAATCTGATACATGACTGCTCCCTTGGACCAGTCGGGAGTCTCAAATCCCGGTACGATAATAAAGCGGTAATGCCAGCGCACCTCATCCGACAGACCGTATCTGTCATAGTACACTGTATGATCACCGCTTCGCAGCATAAAGTAATATGAAAATGGTTCGTCCGACAGATGTACTGTCGTGGTGTAATAGT
This sequence comes from Lachnospiraceae bacterium, assembly GCA_016288825.1. Lineage (GTDB taxonomy): Bacteria > Bacillota > Clostridia > Lachnospirales > Lachnospiraceae > Weimeria. The sequence continues at coordinate 11,223 of JAEELH010000071.1, forward strand.
CAAAGGTGGAGCTGCTTTCCGCAAGCCTCATCCTGGCGCGGGAGCGGCCGGTACAGATGTGCACCTGAACACCCTCTCCCTTTGCCACGCGCAGACGGATCCTCACGGAATCCCCGGGCCGGGGTTCCATGGGCTGTCTGTATAGGGTACTTCCGTCAGAAAAAATCGCCTCTGTGTTCATAGTTCCTCTTTCCCTGTTTCCTCAAAAAGTGACTCGAACTCAGCCCTTGTGATCTTCTCTTTTTCAAGAAGAAGTGCCGCGCATTTGTGAAGCACACTCTCATGCTCAAGTATAAGAGTTCTTGCCTTTTCGTAGCACTCCTCAAGTATTCTTTTAACCTCGGCATCGATCTCGGATGCCACTGTCTCTCCGTAGCTTCTGACATGGCCGTAGTCACGCCCCAGGAAGACCTCGTCCTCCTCCTGATGATAATCAATGGGACCTACAGAAGCACTCATTCCGTACTTCGTAACCATATGCCTGGCCATGCTTGTGGCCTGCTTGATGTCCTGAGATGCCCCTGTGGTGATATCATCAAAAATGATCTCCTCAGCTACGCGTCCACCAAAATCAACAACTATCTCCTGCATCATCTTGCTTCTGGTGTTGAACATGTCATCTCTCTCGGGAAGGGGCATGGTATAGCCTGCTGCCGATGATCCGGTAGGGATGATGGACACCGAATAAACAGGGCCTACATCAGGAAGAACATGGAACAGGATCGCATGTCCCGCCTCGTGATAGGCTGTGATCTTTTTCTCCTCCTCGGAAATGATGCGGCTCTTTTTCTCGGTACCGATACCAACCTTGACAAAAGAGGAACGGATGTCCTGCATCATTATGTACTTGCGATCCTCTCTTGCCGCCTTGATGGCTGCCTCATTCATGAGGTTCTCAAGATCTGCTCCGGTGAAGCCTGAGGTGGTCTGAGCCAGGGTATGCAGATCAACATCATCACCCAAAGGTTTGTTTTTGGAATGAACCTTGAGGATATCCTCTCTGCCCCTGACATCAGGTCTTCCAACGAAAACCTTGCGGTCAAATCTGCCCGGACGCATGATGGCCGGATCCAGAATATCAACTCTGTTGGTAGCTGCCATGACAATGATACCCTCATTGTCACCGAAACCATCCATCTCTACCAGCATCTGGTTGAGGGTCTGCTCTCTCTCGTCATGTCCGCCGCCCATTCCGGAACCACGTCTGCGGGCAACTGCGTCTATCTCGTCAATAAAAACGATGCATGGAGAATTTTGCTTAGCTTCCGCAAAAAGGTCTCTGACTCTGGAAGCTCCCACACCTACGAACATCTCTACAAAGTCTGATCCCGATATGGAAAAGAAAGGCACGCCGGCCTCGCCCGCTATAGCCTTGGCAAGAAGAGTCTTACCTGTTCCGGGAGGACCCACGAGAAGCATTCCCTTGGGAATACGGGCACCTACTCCGGTATACTTGGCAGGATCCTTAAGGAAATCAACAACCTCTGAAAGCTCTTCCTTTTCCTCCATGAGGCCTGCCACATCATCAAAACGGATATTGATCTTGTCCTGGGTAGTCATCCGGGCCCGGCTCTTGCCAAAGTTCATCATACGGCCCCCGCCGCCGGCTCCGCCCTGCATGGCATTTTGAGAATTAAGGACGGTCATAAAAAGGAGGAACATGGCTGCCACCACGATAAGGATCGGCAGCATATCCCTGAGCCATCCGTCCCTGGGAACATCCGTAAGACTGTAGTCAGTGAATCCGGATGCATCCAGCACCTGCTGAAGCTCGTTGACATCCGACACATACATGACACTGACCTTTTCCGAGGAAGACAGGCTGATCCTGGCCTCTCCCGTAGGAACCTCTGTATTTTGTCTGATAACTATACTGCGTACGCTTTTTGACTCAAGGGCACTTTTTAACTGACTCATGGTAATGGTCGAGGTGCCTGCTGCCGAAAAGTAGTACCAGAAGAAAAAAACCAATAGGATCAGGATGATGTAAAACCCAAACCCGCTATGTCTTGTCTTCAAAGTAAATAACCTCTTCCTAATCCAGTTCCACTACTCCGATGTAAGGCAGGTTACGATACTTCTGATCGTAATCCAATCCGTAGCCTACAACAAAAGCATCCGGAATGGTAAATCCTGTATAATCCACGTCTACATCAACTTCTCGTCTGTCAGGCTTGTCCAGCATGGTACACATACGGATGCTCTTAGCCTTGCGGTCTTTGAAGACCTTGGACAGGAAATTAAGTGTATGGCCGCTGTCGATGATATCCTCGACTATGATTACATTCTTTCCTTCGATGGGAAGATCAAGATCCTTTTTGATCTGAACCTCACCGGTAGAAACAGTGCCTGAACCGTAGCTGGATGTAGCCATAAAATCTATGGTAACCGGTACCGTGATACGCTTTGCCAGTTCACATCCGAAAAATGCGGCTCCCTTGAGGATGATGCACAAAAAAACGCTCTCGCCCTCATAGTCCTTACTGATCTGTTCTCCAAGTTCTGTGATGCGCTTGTCCAGCTCATCCTCCGGAAGCATCACTCTTATAGTCTCACTCATTACTTTCTCCTTTAGTGTGGCTACTCTTTTGTAACCTCTACTACCAATATCCTCTGGGTAGAGGCACTAACCTTATACTCCTCACTGCTGCGATAACCTATAGCCCAGACGATGTTGTCTCCGTCGGCCAGCAGCATTATCCGGTCTCTCAGCTCTCTGTCAATCTTTTCATCTATGCAGAAATCCTTGAACCGCTTGTGTCCGCCGCGCACAGTGGAGATCATATCTCCGGATCTCCTGTGGCGAAGAACTATATTGTCCCTTATTTTATCATAATCGAACCATTTCTCATAGGTTTTTTGCGGAATTTCTTTACCTGCCACAGCAATCCTGCTGGCAAGAGAAAGTCTTATATACATATCGTCAAAACTGATCTGGTACTGGTCACCTACGGAAAGGAGAGGAATGGGAGTTGTTATATTATCTCCGCCCCCGATCTTTTCTCCCTGGGGCCTGATTATCAGTTCTCTGTAAGTCTTTTCAACACGCAGTCCACCGGGTATATCAACTCCTCGTCCAACTTTGCCATCGATGAGTTCACTGACAGCATCAATATGGACTCTGCCAATGTCCTTGGCTCCGTCCAACTCATCTCGCAGCCACGAAAGGATCATTCGGTTACGCTCCGGGCGTTGCATGAAAAGCAGCTTACGGTAATCAAGGCCTCTGTATGTTTTGGCCTGGGTAAGGATAGCCTCCTCCGTTTTCTCCTTGGAAATGGATACTCCCGCCAGTTCCTCTGCTGCATTTGCCATGTGCCGAACTGCCCCGGAATTGATGGCAATGAGCTGAGGCATTACCAGATTTCGGATCTTGTTCCTGTCCGCATCAGTCTCAAGATTGGTGGAATCCATCCTGAACTGTTGCTGGCACTCCGCAAGATACGCCTCTATATCACGTCTCTCAAGACATAAGAG
>JAEELH010000072.1 GCA_016288825.1 Lachnospiraceae bacterium
ATATAAGCATAGGTTACCTGTGAAGAATCGATCCTTGTGAAGCATCTTATCTCCCGAGGCGTTAGATCAGAATAATAAAGTGCGTTGAAATACACCGCCAACTGGGTATCGTATATCGGCATAGGATCCTCGTCGCCGGTAAAGCCTTCTTTTCCCAGGTCTGTTTTACTGCAGCCCTTGAGGTAGATCATCCAGGCATCTCCTGTATCGGAGAAATAAGCCTCATCCCTGTCACTGTCACCCAGGCCGCCGGATATTAGTCCGATATCGGAGTAACCGGCAGAGGTCTTTTTACCTGATAATCCTCCGATGGCATAATCGATCTGCCAGGATATATCCGTTGCCAGTTGCTCAACTTTTGCTATAAATTTTCGGACAAGCTTCCACTCCATGGGATAGGGACTGTCCGGCAGAAAAAAGGCTATGATGACTATCACCAATATAAGTCCGATCCAGTACTTATACTTTGACTGCCTGCCCAAGATAAGATCCAGGTAATAGATCAACGAATATGCTATAAGAAGAAATAGGGATAGAATAATGTGCTTTGGAACATCCCATTTCAACACCCAGAAAACTGTAAGTAATATCACTATCACGCTTTGTATATGGATACCGTAAACCGGACGGCTAACAAGCCATATCACCCCTACAAAAACAAGGACGAAGGCAAAAATGAGCATCAAAAGACGCCCCCGCTCCAAATCTTCCGGAAGCAGACCAAAAAGAGCCTCCGCTGAAGAAACCAGCAAGGCTATAGCCAACGGCAGTTGGACGATCCATACAATTATCCTATCTCGAGCAGAATCCACAGTTTTCCCCTTCCGGCAGGTATAAAACAGCGCTACCCTCGCCGGCTGCCTTTTCCATAAGTTCCATTTCCTTAACTACCTTTTTAGCCGCCAAATGACGTGTTATGTCAGTATAAAACTCACTAAATGACTCATAACCGTCAATAAGATGATGTCTGACACCAAAATAATAAAAGATGATCCTTACCGGCTTGTTCTGTCTAACGAAATAATCAGCGGCAGAAACCGCATACTCTATGAACCGGTCCCTTTGTATCATATGGGACTCCTCAACCTCGAAGTCATCATTTTCCAGGATGATAACCGGCATCTGAAGATCCGCGTTTTCCGGAAGCCTTGTAAAAAGTTCACCGGTCTTTGCAAAGTTTTTCCAATGGATCCGGGAGATTGGATCCCCGGAAATGTATCCACGCACATCGGCGCCGGTCGTATCTGAAGGTCTGTTTTGAGCATAGCGCCTCATCCTCAGATTCATGTCCGAAAGCAGACTCGAAAGATCATTACAGGCCACATCTGTGATATTGGGCTTAACGCTTACAGGGATCGTACCTTGAGAAATGTCCACATCCAGTTTTAGGATATCAAAGGGATCACGAAGCACAAGTCGGTAGACTCCAACTCCATAGCTTCCTGCATAATTACATACTATGGTCGTATTGATCGATAGTCTTTGACGAGGCATCAGACTGTATTCTTCGGAAAGGAATTCCTCGCCAAAGATAAAAACATTGGGAGCTACTACCAGTCTTAAAGCGCCTACAGGAAGTATCCCTGCATTTTCGATCACAAGAGAATACCTTCCCTTTTGGCCCTTTTTCAAAAATGTGGTATCCATTTCCTGATGGGATGTCAGAAATCCCCGGCACAGGATGAGATAAACAAAAGTAACCGGAAGATATAAAAGCATAACAAAAAACAGGGCATAGGGAATTACCCCGCCCTGAAAACTAACCCAGACAGTGGAACCTATAAGAAGGACCGCATATATGATCAAAGAAAAATGGCTTTTTATCTTTTCTATCATGACAATATCACTCGGGACGATCTACGCTGTCCATCACCTTTTTCACAAGAGACTCTCCCGAAATCCTGCTCATATGTGACTCTGTTGTAAGAACAAGCCTATGGGGTATTACTCGCAAAGCCATCCTCGCTATATCCTCCGGGATCACAAAGTCGCGTCCGAGAACGTAAGCCAGAGCTCTGGAAGCCAACAAAAGATCCAGTCCTGCTCTGGGACTTGCACCATACTCCAGCTCACGGAGCGTCCGTGTACCCTCTATAATATCAAGGGCATAACTCACCAGTTCATCACTTATCCGCACTTCCCTGACCTCGGCGGACATGGAAACAACTTCCTCCGCCGTCAAAACAGCTGAAAGCTCTTCCTCAAATCTGCCCTCAAGAAAGGCGTGAGCAAGTTCATCCCTGCGCTGCCTGTCAGGATAGCCCACAGAGATCTTCATCAAAAAACGATCAAGCTGAGCCTCCGGAAGCTGATAAGTCCCGATATGCTCAGAAGGATTCTGGGTCGCTATGACCATGAAGGGATCCGAAAGTTTGTAGGTGGTGCCGTCCACACTCACCTGTCCCTCTTCCATTGCTTCAAGAAGAGCAGACTGGGTCTTGGGAGATGTCCGGTTGATCTCATCTGCCAGAAGGATCTGTGAAAAAGCCGGCCCCTTAACAAATTCAAATTGTCCGATATCGGACCTATAAACCGAAGCGCCCGTTATGTCCGAAGGCAGAGTATCCGGTGTAAACTGTATCCTTGAAAAACTGCAGCTTACGGAAGACGCCAGTGCCTTGGCAAGAGTGGTCTTACCAACACCGGGAACATCCTCTATAAGAACATGTCCTCCTGCCAAAAGGGCAACTATCATATCCTCTATGATGCTTTCCTTACCGATAAACCTCTGTCCGATATTGTCTGTTATTCGGCGGATCTTTTCGCTGGACATCTTACTCCCCCGGTGAATGTTGCTTATAATCCCTCGCTGCTTATTTATATAACTTTTTACTTAAAGCGTTGCGTTTTACCGCACTGGAAAGCTTGGTGATAAGTGCTTCCGCATTACGGATGTCTTCTGCATCACCGCTTTCAACTGCAGTTTTGACTGCATCGGTTGCCTTTGTTTCCTTGATGATCTCTTTTTTAGCGAACTTTCTGAGTACCTTGGTCCAGTACTTATATGCCTCATCCGAAAGATGGCAGAAACCGTCGCTGCAGTACTCTCTTTTAAGAAGTCCGGTTTCATCCACCATGCCCGAATAGAGATCAATGTATGAAACATAGGACTTTTTACCTGCAAAGGTCTCCATCAAACTGTTGAACCTGATTATCCTGTCGGGAGCAAGATTACCGCTGCTCCTCCTTACGGGAGTCATGCTGAGGATGTAGATCTGTGCATCCGGATCAGCATTGTGGATTTCCTTGATAAAGGCTTTGTACTGATCAGCCGCACCCTCAACACCGTAGATATTGAGGTCGTTCATACCGTAGTTGAGAAGTATCTTTTCCGGCATGATATTGCTTATATGATCGCTGACCTTGCGCTTGGTTCCCTGATAGCTGGGATGGAGAGACGAAGCTGATACCGCCTTTTTGTCATTCATGATGGAATAGCTCACGGCACTCAGATGAATGATATCTCCCATGTAGCCCTTTTCCTGGCGGTTGCAGTGATAGTTATATCCGAGCGTAACGGAATTGCCGGAAATAAGAGCTTTCTTATACCAATTATCCGTATCGGCAGCTGCTACGTAAGGCTTCTTTGACTTGCCTACCGTAACGGAGATTACCATAAGCCTTCTGCTGACGCCTGCATCCTCCTCACTGATTATGATGCTTGCATTGCCCTTCTTCAGAGCCTTAAATCCACCATCCGATGAAACGGAGACAATATTTTTGTTGGTGCTGGAATAAGTGTATTTCTTACCGTTGTCATTTCCAAAGGCGGAAACGGAACCGGAGTATCCCTTTTTGCAAGTCCGATATAGGACTATATAGGGAGAATCGCCACTCTGATCCAAACCTGATCCTCTGGATTCTATTGAATCATAGGAGCAACAAGCAACCCTGACATTGACCTGAAGAACGTAAACACGCTCTGCACTGTCTACCTGCACAGTAACAAGAGACTTTCCGCTTTTTATTGCGGTAAGTCTGCCGCGGGACGTAGCCTTGACTATATCCGGATTCTCCGAAGTAACAGTCACCACGTCACCCTCTGTATAATGAACATCAATAAATGTGGAATTGCCTCTGTAGAGCTCCAGATCAGTCTCCATGGTGGTAACAGGCTTATTCTCATCCGCCTCCCCGGAATTCTCTGAGCCGGGTCCGGACTGCGCACCAACCGAACTGGACATAAAGGGCCAAAGACTCCTCATGACATCATAGTCTCCGGGCATCGCAAGCGCCAGAGCCAGCACAAGGAAAACAACAAATATATATGAAAGAAAACGTTTCATCGTAAAAACCTCCGAAAAACCCCGTGTCATTTTACACTTTTTTCGCGATTTTTTCAATGGGTTTTACAAAAAAGAGCTGCGATAAAGCCTATTATAAGGCCTTTCACAGCTCTGATCATATTATTCTCCTGTCTCCGGATCCTCCGGAAGATCCTCATCTATAGGATCATCAGGTTCGACAGTTTCTTCCTCCTCTTCTTCCTCATCCTCCGGTTCTTCCTCGTCCTCAGGCTCATCCTCCTGTGGCTTCCAGTTTTCATCATGGACATTGCAGATACCGTCAAGGGCTTCCTGAGTAATATTATACTGGCTGTCCGCAGATCCGGGACTCGCTCCGATGATAAACACCTTGGATTTGATCAGATCCTCGGGACAGTACTCGCTTGCGGGTCTGTTGGACTCGCTGCAGACGCTGACTCTAATGTGATGATCACAGGAATCCTTGGGCTCGGTACCCTTTGCAAAGTACTCCTTGTATACCATTGATCCTCTTGGATCATGATCACAGGTATCCTCCAGTGGCAGTTTACCCGACTTCTTACAAACGGCTACAGTCACGATGCCGTCGGGCTTAACAAAATCCTTTTCCTTTTTCTTTTCGTGGATACGGCTCATTGCCGCCTTCCAGATCGTCTTGGAATATGTGGTCACGGTCTGTGGCGAATTGTCGTCATATCCGCCCCAGATAACGCAGGTGTAATAAGGTGTAAAGCCTGCAAATACCGTATCACGGTTCTTAGTGGTGGTTCCCGACTTTCCGGCAACACGAATGTTGTTGACAGAGAAGTTGGCGGGTGTTCCGGTACCCTTGGTCATAACGTCTTCCATGGCGCTGGTAAGAAGCCATGCCGTTGTCTCCTTAAGTACCTGCTTGGGCTCATTTCCCGTAGTATCAAGGATAACATTACCCTTGCTGTCCTCAACCGTGGTGTAGAAAACAGGACGGTTGTACTTACCTCCGTTGGCAATGGTAGCATAGGCGCCGGTAAGCTCAAGGTTGGTAACACCATTGGAAATTCCACCAAGAGCAAGAGCCTGGTTATTATCTCCACTCTCAAGAGTGGTGATACCCATATTCTCAACATACTGATAACCCAGTCCGGTACCGATATCTGTAAGGGTCTTGACCGTGACTATATTCATGGACTTGGTAATAGCCTGACGAATGGTGGTAAAGCCCTCGTACTTGTTGTTGTAGTTGTGGACCGCACGGCCGTTGGAGTACTCGTAAGGTGCGTCATCCTCTACGCTTGCCAAAGTCATGCCGCCTGCATCAAGAGCCGGAGCAAATGCTGCAATGACCTTGAAGGTAGAACCGGGCTGTCTGGTGGTTCCGGTTGCACGGTTAAGAGTCTTGCTTGCCGTCTTATCGCCGCGGCCTCCCACAAGGGCAACCACGTGACCATTGGACTGATCGATGACTGTCATTGCTGCCTGGGGCTGGAGTGAAAAAGCAACGGTCTCGCCGCCCTCTGCGATGGTATCTCCCTCCTTCATGATATCGGCCTTGTATGCCTCGATGGCCGCCTCTGCATCCTCCTGAGATGCAAAGTTCAGGGTGTAGGAAGAATTCTTTTTTCTATAGTAAGAGAGCATGGTCTGCTCACTGTAGTTCTCGAAGGTTCCGTCCTTTTTGGTAATGGTAAGCCTGTAAGAAAAGGACACCTGCGGAGCGGAAGGATAATTCTCCTGACGGTTAAGCTCCTGATCGCAGATCTTCTGAACTCTGGGGATCTGTGTAGCATAGATCTTGAGGCCGCCTGCGTAAAGCTTGAGATACGCCTGTGTTTCTGTGTATCCCTTTTCCTCCATCAGATCGTGCATGACCTGATCTGTGAGCGCATCAACAAAATATGTGGTAGTGGTAGTCTCCAGGTCATTGTTTACGATCTGGATCCTGTCGTAAACATCATCTCTCATGGCATCATGGTACTGTGCCTCGGTGATATACCCCTGCTCCTGCATATTGCGCAGGACCTTTTCCCTACGGGTCGCATTGTCCTTAGGGTGAGAGATGGGGTTGTACTTGGAAGGATTCTGAGTGATGGCTGCGATAACTGCCGCCTCGGAAAGGGTGATATCGCTAACAGACTTATTGAAATACCGCTCCGATGCCGCCTCAACTCCAAGTGTATTCTGTCCAAGGTTGATGGTGTTGAGGTAGTTCTCCAGGATCGTGTCCTTGGAAGTTACCTTTTCCAGCTGAACAGCCAGATACTGCTCCTGGATCTTTCGGTTGATACTGTCCATCCTGCTCTCGGAAGTCCAACCCGTGAAATAGTTGTTTTTCAGCAACTGCTGGGTAATGGTACTTGCACCCTGAGAAAAATGGAAGCCATTGGCAATTCCGGTAAAGGCCGCCCTGATGATGCCCTTGACATCAATACCGTTGTGAACATAAAAACGGCTGTCCTCGATAGCTACAAAAGCATGCTGGAGATCCTTGGGAATATCTGCCAGTTTGACATATTCTCTGTTGGCGCCGGAAGCTGCCAGAGTCTCGATCTCATTGCCCTTGGAATCATAGATGGTAGTCTGGAATCCCTCCGGGGAAATGTTGACCTCGGAAATATCAGGCAGCTGATCTATCTGGCTCTTGGCATAAAAGACAACCCCCGCTACTCCTGCCAGTATCACCAGCAACATAAGTACGAGAAGGGACTTGATCACAGTGAGGGCAAACTTCCTGCGCGCCCTTTTTTTCTTGCGCTTGGAAGTGGATTTGTGCTCCTGCGTGTTTTCTTTACTGTAATTCATAGTTACTCCTTTTGCGTTTCCCGAATATATGGGAATTCTTCGCATAATCTCCTTTATTATATCAAAGAAATAATTTATAATCAAATTTATGAGTTGTACAGTAAAGGGCGAAGGCCGAAGTGAATACGTAGAAAAAAAGTCCCGCTTTCTAGGCGTGCTCTATCCCGCCACCACCGAGGAAGAAGCACAGGACTTCATAAAGGCTGTAAAAAAAGAGCACTACAGTGCCCGTCATAATTGCTATGCCTATATTATCGAGGGAGATAGTGAGTCCGGAAGCGGACATATCGCCCGTTCTTCCGATGATGGCGAACCGGGAGGCACTGCAGGACGGCCCATTCTTGAAGCCATGGAATACAAGGGCGTTACCAATGGCGTTCTTGTGGTCACCCGATACTTCGGCGGCGTTCTTTTAGGCACCGGTGGACTGACCCGGGCCTACGGACAGGCTGCCAAAGAAGCCATAGAGGACGCCTCTCTTCTTGAGCGGATCTATGGTCATCGCATAACCATCCGCACAGACTATACCGGCTATGGCAAAGTGGAATATATCCTACGCCAGGGCAACTACCCCATCGTTGACACTCAGTATGATGATGGCGTCACCGTGGACTGCGTCTGCCCCGAAGCCGATGCCAAGGCACTGGCAGACCGCATCGTGGACGATACCAGCGGTACCGCAGATGTATCCGTTTCCGACCCGCTTTATTACGGCCTTACAGAAAATAAAGTGGAATTTTTATAAAAAGTACTTGCATTTTTATCAAAGCAGTTATATAATTCATTTGTTGCGCACGCAGCACATCATATGATGCCCCATCGCCAAGCGGTAAGGCAACGGACTCTGACTCCGTCATTACCTAGGTTCGAATCCTAGTGGGGCAGTAAAGAAAAACACCCATTGCAATGCAATGGGTGTTTTTCTTTTGTTTCTTTAAATTTCCAACCTACGGTAAACTCGCGGAGTCTCACTCCGTCATTACAGATGCCCCGCCTCCAAATACCTCGATTTTTTACGCCGGATGTTTTTTGCTTCTGCAAGGCGCCTGAGCGAGGCGATGCGAGTGCATCGTCGATCGAAGGGAACGCAGCAGAACGAAAAACAGACAAGTAAAAAGTCGACTTATTTGGAGGCGGGGGCATCAAGTTCGAATCCTAGTGGGTCAAAAAAGATGGCAAAACCAAACGTGTTGGCTTTGCCATCTTTTTTTATACTTCAAATATCATATCTCCATACGAAGGCATGGGCCAGATCTCCTTATCAACCAGCATCTCCAGACGATCCACCGGCTTACGAAGAGCCTCCATAGCAGGAACAACCTTATCCCTGAAGCAGATCGCTCTCTCCTTCTGGCTGCCCTTTTCATTAGCCTCGTTGGTAGCATCCTCAAGAGCCGCAAGTGCAACTCTGGTATCGGACAAAAGATCCGAAACCTCAAGGAGCATCTCGCTCTGAGTAGATACATCTCCGTCAACCGCAGCTCTGACTGCATTAATGGAATCTGCCAGGGCTGTTGTATATCTGATAACCGCGGGGATGATCTGCTTGCGGATCACATCCCTCATGGTCCTTGCCTCGATATTGGACTTCTTGGCGTAGATCTCGTACTCGATCTCCTCGCGGGACTCAAGCTCTGATCTGGTAAATACTCCGAATCTCTCGAAAAGAGCCACGGAACTGTCGGAAGTAAGAGCCGGTATCGCATCAACCATATCCTGGACGATAGGAAGTCCGCGCTTTTTAGCTTCCTCTGCCCACTCAGGAGCGTAGCCGTTGCCATTGAAGACGATCCTCTGATGCTCGCGGGCAAGGCGCTTTATCATATCATGAACTGCAAGTTCAAAGTCTTCGGCCTTTTCAAGCTCATCGCAAACATCAGCAAATGCCTCTGCCACAATGGTGTTGATAACAATATTGGCCTCTCCCACATTGTCCTCGGAACCAACACTTCTGAACTCGAACTTATTACCCGTAAATGCAAAGGGTGAAGTACGATTTCGGTCTGTAGCGTCCTTCATAAAGTCCGGAAGCGTACTTACGCCGGTGTCCAGTTTCTGGCCTGCAAGACTGTGAGTCGCAGTACCTGTATTGATAAGCTGTGTAAGCACGTCCTGAAGCTGATCTCCAAGGAATACGGAGATGATAGCCGGAGGTGCCTCGTCGCCACCAAGTCTCTGGTCATTACCAAAGTCTGCCGCAGATTCACGAAGAAGCTCCGAATGCTCGTCAACAGCCTTAAGGATACAGCAAAGCACCAGAATGAACTGGATATTATCATGAGGAGTTTTGCCCGGATCAAGAAGATTGATACCGTCATTCGTAACGAGAGACCAGTTGTTATGCTTACCGGAACCATTGACACCGCGGAAAGGCTTCTCATGGAGCAGGCACTGGAGGCCATGTCGGTTCGCGATCTTTTTCAAAGTCTCCATTATAAGCTGGTTGTGATCAACAGCAACATTGGCCTCGGCATAGATAGGCGCCAACTCGTGCTGTGCCGGAGCAACCTCATTGTGCTGGGTCTTAGCTGAAACACCCAGCTTCCAAAGTTCCTCATTGACATCGCGCATAAATGCGGCAACCCTCTCTCTGATGGCTCCGAAGTAATGGTCGTCCATCTCCTGGCCCTTGGGAGGCATAGCTCCGATGAGGGTGCGTCCTGTGTAAACCAGATCCTTGCGGGCAAGGAAGTTTTTACGATCAATAAGGAAATACTCCTGCTCAATACCAACGGAAGGAGTAACCCTGGTAGATGTATTGTTGCCAAAAAGCCTGATAAGGCGAAGGGCCTGGGCTCCAATGGCTTCCATGGAACGAAGAAGCGGTGTCTTTTGATCCAGCGCCTCTCCTGTATATGAGCAAAAAGCTGTGGGGATGCACAAAGTAGCGCCTGCTGCATCCTTACGGACAAAGGCGGGTGACGTGCAGTCCCATGCCGTATATCCCCTTGCCTCAAAGGTTGCGCGAAGGCCGCCTGAGGGGAAGGAAGACGCATCGGGCTCTCCCTTGATAAGCTCCTTACCGGAAAAACTCATGAGAACCTTGCCGCTCTCCATGGGAGCAGAAATGAAGGCATCATGCTTTTCTGCCGTAACTCCGGTCAAAGGCTGGAACCAATGTGTATAATGGGTCGCTCCCTTTTCAATGGCCCACTCCTTCATCTCATGAGCTACCACATCTGCTGTGGTGGAGTCCAGATCACGCCCGGAACGGATGGTCTCCTTGAGCTTCTGGTAGGTTTTCTTGGGAAGACGCTCCTGCATGGTAGCGTCGTTGAATACGTTTTCGCCAAATATTGCTTCTACATCCATGTTATCGTTACTCATATATTGTTTACCTCGAACGTCTATTTTCTGCTTACGCTCCCGCGCCTTACAAAGCGTAAAACCGCTCCGCAATAACAAAAAGCGAAAGAGCTCCATAGTAGAAGCACCATGGAGCTCATAAAATTCAGTGGAATCAGGATCAAGCCTTGCCGTCGGAACCGAAAAGAAGGATCTTTTCTTTAACCTTAGCCTTGATAGCCTCGGTTCCGGGAGCGAGAAGCTTACGAGGATCGAAGCCCTTGCCCTGCTGATCCTTACCAGCCTCGATGTACTCACGTGTAGCTGCTGCGAATACAAGCTGGCACTCTGTATTAACGTTGATCTTGGAAACGCCAAGGTCGATAGCCTTTTTGATCATGTCATCAGGGATACCTGTTCCGCCGTGAAGAACGAGAGGCATAGCACCTGTCTTCTGCTGGATAGCATCAAGTGTCTCGAATGAAAGGCCTGCCCAGTTATCAGGATATACTCCGTGGATGTTACCGATACCTGCAGCCAGCATGTCGATTCCGAGATCAGCGATACGCTTGCACTCATCGGGATCAGCGCACTCGCCCATTCCCACAACGCCGTCTTCCTCGCCGCCGATAGCACCAACCTCAGCCTCGATGGAGATGCCATTCTTGTGAGAAAGCTCAACCAGCTCCTTGGTCTTAGCAACGTTCTCCTCGATATCATAGTGAGAACCGTCGAACATAACTGATGTGAAACCAGCCTCGATGCAAGCCTTGGTTCCTTCGTAGGTACCATGATCAAGGTGAAGAGCTACGGGAACTGTAATTCCAAGGCTCTCGTCCATAGCCTTAACCATAGCTGCAACAGTCTTAAAGCCTGCCATATACTTTCCTGCGCCCTCGGAAACTCCAAGGATAACAGGGGATTTTGTCTCCTCAGCTGTAAGCAGGATAGCCTTGGTCCACTCAAGGTTGTTGATGTTGAACTGGCCAACTGCGTAATGACCTGCCTTAGCCTTATCGAGCATTTCTTTTGCTGATACTAACATAAGATAAACCTCCCAACTAAATATTTTGTGTGTTACAAAAACAATAACATTATAGTCTATTTAGTGCGACACTTCAAGGAAAATCGCGTCACTGACTACTCTAATTTACGAAGGAAATTGCCCTCGATGCGAACGCCCTCGGTCTCAACGATAAATGCGTTGGGATCATAGGCACGGATGATACCCTTGAGACGTCCGGACTCGTACTTGTTGATAAAGACAATAAACATCTTGACCCGCTCTCCGGTAAAGATACCATTGGCATCCACCTCGGTCATTCCGCGGTATAGGCGGGAAAGAACCTCCACCTCCATATCCCTTGTATCTTCCAGTTTCGTTAGGATCGTCACCTGAGTGCTGATATTCTGGGCATGGATCTTGTCTGTAGCGATGGACCCAAACACTGCGTAAATAAGGGAATAAATAACCGTAGGAATGTCAAAAAGGAAAAGCATGATGCCGTAAAGGATGACATTGGCAACTATGCTGACTCTGCCCACGCTGGTCTTGCCGCGTCTTGAGATAAG
>JAEELH010000073.1 GCA_016288825.1 Lachnospiraceae bacterium
AGTGTCCTTGATTCCATGAAAAGAGGTAGTCTGGAACCGGAAGAAACCAGCGAATATGAACTGTGTTTTCAGGCCGGAACTAAGTTCAAGCTTCTTAAGATAGAACCACATAAGGGTAATGACGGTCCGAAATTTGACATCTATCTTGAGACTACCGGCGAAATAGATAGGCCAATATAGAGTAACAATATACACAATATGAGGTAATTTGAAATGAAAAAAGCTATCAAAAGGATCACATCCATTCTTCTATCCGCCACCCTCCTTTTAGGTCTTGTTCCGCTGAATGCAGCTGCTCAGGATAACACCGTCCCCTCTTCTCCGGAGAACGGGATCCCCCTTGTAATACTGCATATCAACGAGGATGCCGGTGGTGAATACAAGACTATCGCAGAAATGAACGCAAGCGAAGATCATTCCGTTCGCTGTACCGGAACGGTTGAGATCAAGGCTCCTGCAGGCTACAAGAGTGGCTATGGCTCATACACTCTTCCTACCACTCCTTTACAGCTTGACTATATCAGAGGACGTGGAAATACTACCTGGCTTGCACCCAAAAAGCCTTATAAACTCCAGTTCAAGGAAAAGACTGACCTTTTTGGCATGGGAGAAAGCAAGGACTGGGCACTTATCGCAAACACCTACGATCTTTCGCTCGTTAAAAACCGCATCTCTTATTGGCTCGGAGAAAAGCTGGGCATGCCCTTTACTCCCCAGCTTGTTCCCGTAGATGTTGTAATGGAAGGCAAAAACGGCAGTGAGTACCTTGGCAGCTACTATCTCAGTGAAAATGTCAAGATTGAAAAAAGCCGCACCAACATCGATAAACTTGACGAAAAAGTCGCAGAACTCTCCGGTGATCCTAATATAACAGGCGGTTATCTTCTTTCCTTCTACTCAGAGAACCAGAATGCAGACGAACCTGCAAGTACTGTATTTACAACAAAAGCAGGCCAGACACTCATTAACGACACCCCTTCATACAAGTCCGAAGATGGACTTACTGTCGGTGAAAAATCACAGCGCGAATACATCCGCAATTATGTACAGACGCTTGAAGACCTTATCATGACCGAAGGCGGCATAGACGCAGCCACACATAAAAAGATCGCAGATATGATGGACCTTCAGTCCGCTGCTGATTGCTGGTGGATCAACGAGTTCTCAGAGAACATCGATGCCTTTTCTACAGACAGCACCTTCCTATACAAGGAGCGTAACGGAAAGCTTTTCTGGGGTCCCCTTTGGGACTTTGATATGGCCTGGGGAGAGCCTCAGTACGAATTCTCCGAATCCGAAAACCCTAACGGATTTACTGTAACCAACTGCCTTTGGCTCGATACTCTTCGGGATAACGATCCTGAATTTGATAAGCTGATCATCCAGCGCTGGAGCGTTTTTGACAAAGCCCTCACAGAACTTACTGCCGATGGCGGTATACTGGATCAATACCGGGACGAGCTTGAGCTTTCCCAGCAGGCCGACTACAAAAAGTGGCATGCCGATGATCCAATGTATGAAGCATCAGCGAACTATGACAAGATAATTAATAATCTGAAGCTCTCCATAAAGAGCCGTCAGGCTGTTGCTAACAAATACATAGATCTTGTGCCTTTCAGATATGCCACCGTCAATTATGAAGTAGACGGCAAGATCTTCCGTACAGAGAAACAGGCTCTATGGAGCTGCTTTGTTGAGCCACCCGTATATCCCGAAAAAGAGGGTTATGTATTTACCGGTTGGTTTGAAAAAGAAAGCCATAAACCTTTGGAAAACTATTATCTGACAGGCGACGCTACCTTTGTTCCCGAATTTACAGAAAATGGTAGCGCTGTAGTTGCTACGGATCTTTTCTTTGCCAAGTATGAGGACTGGGTATCCGTTGCAGAGGATAATTATTGGCTTGAGAGCACGGTTCTTCCGGAAAATGCCACCTCAAGCAGGATCCAGCTTACCTCTTCAGATGAAAAGGTAGCCGTTCCTAAATATGGTAAAAACATCGCAATAAAAGGGGTTGGAGATGTGACTATTACCGGAAAGACCCATAATGGCATCACAAAAACTCTTATACTCCATGTTTATGATCCAAAGACAACTACTGTTAATCCGATCAAGAAACTGAAAATAGACACCTCTTCTATCACTCTAAAAAAAGGTGAATACTTTCAGCCGAAGCTTACACTATCTCCCAAGGGAGCTTGTGAGAAAGTATACATGAGCTGGGAATCCAGTAATCCTGATGTGGCAGACGCTAACTCCGCAGGCGTTATAACCGCTAAGAAAAATGGTAAGGCCACCATTACATTTACTGCAACTTCTGATATCGGCAAGAGCTTCTCGGCAAAATGCGCCGTTACTGTCAGCTCAACCGGAACTAAGAAAAATACTCTGACCGTAAAGGCAAAGAATGTAAAAATCAGTGCAGCAAAACTCTCAAAGGGCAAGGTAAAGATTTCCTGCAAAAAGGCGCTTGATATTTCCGGTGCCCAAGGTAAACTTACATTTACACAGGTTTCCGTAAGCCCTAAAAAATCAGCTGCTAAGTTTAGCGTAAACAAAAAGACCGGTGATATTACAGTGGCCTCCGGCCTTAAAAAGGGAACCTATAAGCTTAAGCTAAAAGTCAAGGCGTCAGGGAATAAAACCTACTCTTCCGCGCAAAAAACCATAACAATCACAATAGTGATCAAATAAAATAATTGAGGGTAGCCGGATCTTTAAACCGACTACCC
>JAEELH010000074.1 GCA_016288825.1 Lachnospiraceae bacterium
GCTCCCATGCGGGCAAGCTCTCCCACATACTTGAAGCGGTTTTCGAAAATACTCTCCGTCACGGTGGAAGTACCCTCCGCCAGTCCCAGTACAACTGTCATCTGAGGCTGCATGTCGGTAGGGAATCCGGGATAAGGAAGAGTTGTAACCTGAGTAGGAAAAAGCTTACGATCTGTAGCAACAACTCTCACTGCATCATCATACTCAAGGATCTCGCAGCCGGCCTCCAAAAGCTTAGCCGTGGTAGCCTCAAGATGCTTGGGGATAACATTGCAAACAGTAACATCGCCGCCGGTAGCCGCAGCCGCAAACATAAACGTCCCGGCCTCGATCTGATCGGGGATGACTGAATATTCTGTTCCGTGAAGGGAAGGAACTCCTACGATCCTGATAACATCAGTACCGGCGCCACGGATATTGGCTCCCATACTGTTAAGGAAGTTGGCCACATCAACTACGTGAGGCTCCTTGGCTGCATTTTCTATGACTGTCTTGCCCTCAGCAAGTGCTGCTGCCATAAGGATATTGATAGTGGCTCCGACAGAAACCTTGTCAAGGTAGATGTGACTGCCCACCAGCTCTGTAGCTCTGGCAGAAATAAGACCGTATCCTGTATCAACGGTTGCACCAAGAGCTTTGAAGCCCTTGATGTGAAGATCTATTGGTCTGCTTCCGATAGCGCATCCACCGGGGAGTGCTACCTCAGCCTTTTTATACTTTCCTAAAAGCGCACCCAGAAGATAATATGATGCGCGGATCTTTTTGATGTACTCATAATCAACAGAAAGAGCGTTGATGTGAGAGCCATTGATCCTGGCTGTATGCTTGTCCACCATAGAAACGCTGGCACCTATATCCTCCAGAGCTCCCAGCATAACGCGGATGTCACGAACATCAGGCAGGTTGTCAATGGTAACGGTATCATCCGTCATGATAGCCGCAGCTATGATAGCAAGCGCTGCATTCTTAGCGCCGGAAATATCAACCCGGCCATTCAGAGGGCTTCCGCCCTTGATAACAAATTGTTCCATAGTTTCCTCTTTTGTTGCACAAACCACAACTATTGTCTCATATTTTACCATATGTTGTAGCATCCTGGCAACCAAAACACAATGTTAAAAATGCAGTAATTTATTCTTGTCAAGCCGGAAAAATCGTGTCATAATAAACATAACAATAGGGGTGAAGCGCCCTGTTGTAATACATTTATGAAAGGAGGGAGCATGATGGATGCGTTTAGTATTGCTTCTATGTCTATGAATGTAAACCAGGCTCAGGCCCTTACCGGCGTTGGTACCGCTGTTCTCAGTCGTACTATGGATGACGCCAAAGTTCAGGCAGAGAATACAGCTGCTATGCTTGAGGCTGCTCCCGGACCTGCATTAGAGAGATCGGTTAACCCCGCTGTCGGCGGTAATTTCGATGCCTCTGTATAGCCGGGATCCTTCATAGAAAAAAGACCGGAGTCCTATTTAGGACTCCGGTTTTCTTTTTATCACATCTCTACGATGGCTTCGATCTCAAGCATGACATCCTTGGGAAGTCTTGCAACCTCAACACAGCTTCTTGCAGGGTAAGGCTCAGGGAAAAACTTTGCATATACCTCATTGATGGCACCAAAGTCGTTCATCTCCTTGATGAAGACCGTTGTCTTTACAACATTTTCCATCTTGCCGCCGGCATCCTCGATGAGGTGGGTAAGATTGGTAAATGCCTGCTGGGCCTGGGCTGCAGAACCATCGGGAATATTGCCTGTAGCCGGATCTACGGGGATAACACCCGAAGTAAAAAGCATATCGCCTACACGGATCGCCTGGGAATAGGGTCCGATGGCTGCCGGTGCTCCGCTTGATGAAATAACCTGTTTCATAGTGTCTCCTTTCTTATGTCACTTATCCTGATCATTGATCCTGATCTTACCATCCTCAAGAGTTATAAGCCTTTCCTTGTAAAGGTGGCCTATGGCTCTTTTAAATGCCGCCTTGGAAAGCCCCGTCTCTCTGTAAATAACTTCAGGAGAGGCCTTTTCCGTAAAGGGCAGGACTCCTGCATAGGAGTTTATAAGTTCCAGTATTTTATCTGCATCATCGTTTATCTGAACATGCGCCTTAGCTCTTGTAGTCACATCCAGCTTGCCATCCTCCTTGACCCCGGTCACCCGAAGCTTAAGGACCTGGCCGATCCTAAGTCCCGAAACATCCTCATGAGCAGGGATCATAGCAGAATACTTATCGTCTACTGCAACAAAAGTCCCAAAGTCATGTCCGAATTCGTACACACGTCCGGTCACTTCGTCTCCAATGTTATAGGGGCTCATGGTGGAAAGTTCGTGATATAACTCCTTCATGGAAGCCGCAAGCCTGTGGCTCTTATCTACATATAGCCTAACGAGGATCTCATCTCCTGCCTTGACGCGGCCTCTCATCTGCCTGTAGGGAAGGAACAGATCCTTGGGAAGGCCCCAGTCCAGAAAACCTCCTATATCCGTAACCTCCCTAACCGTAAGAACAGCCGGATGGTCCTTGGTCAACAGCGGCTCCCGGGTGGTTGCTATTGGCCGATCCTGAGAATCCCTGTAAATAAAAACCTTGATCTTATCTCCGATCTCGTACTTGTCCGGCATTTCTGCCTTGGGAAGGAGAACCTCTGACGATTTGTCCGCCCCGGTCTTTCCGGACTTATCCCCAAGGTAAAGTCCGAAATCGGCCTTACGGCTAATGGTCAGGGTATTGTACTCTCCCATCTTGATCATGCCTTGTCCTCCGTATACAAAAGTTTGAAATAGTGATCACTCTCATCTTCTGCGGTCATGATCACCTGATGATCCGCACCAACGCTGCCGGAGCGGATGTAAAGAACATCTCCCTCCAGAGCCGCCTTTTTGTACTCTATGCGAAGCGATCCCGATGTTGGTCTGCAGTCCATGAAACGCTCTGCCAAAGCAATGTATCGTCCGTTGTTAACATGATTGTTGGAATCCAGCATGGAGGTATCAACCCTTACTTTTCCAACCTCCTCCAGACCGTCCAGCACAGGTACCTTACGGTTTTCGAATTCTTCATCAGGCTTACCGCAATCTCCGTATGCCTCTTTGAGCTCATCGCTTACCCTGACCGGCCTTATCTCAACATTATCCATAAGGACCCACATGGAATTGGCCGTTATCAAGAGTCCGCTTTCGGACTTGATCTTGTAATACCTGGATGCCATCATCCCCCTGATACCATAGGGAAAGGTTTCTACCGTAAGTCTCTCTCCCATGACGGGGAGTCTTTTAATGTGGATCTGATAGTCGGTAACAAACCATCCTCTGTGCATCTCACTCAGTTTTGCACAGGTAAATCCCCTGTCCTCGGAGTGAAAGGTGGCACAGTCCTGCAAAAGATCAATGATGCCCTCTGTAGAGATGGTCAGATCTGTTGTTATGTCGCTATATCTGACTCTGGTGTCAAATGAATACATATTATCCTCAAAAGGAGGACCCCAAAAAGGATCCCCCTGATATCCGCTGTCTATATGATACTTGTGATCGACAAGCCCGGTGTGTGAGAAAGATCCGTAACACTACCGTCGTCGAACTGGACCATGGGCTTGGAAAGCCTGGACTTGTTGATATAAATAACACGTCCGCTGCGCCCGTCCGAAAGAACCACCCTGTTGTTCTGGTATGATGATGCGATACGATCCAGGAAAGTCATAATGATCTTAGGATCATACTTTTGAAGTCCGTCGTCCTCAAAAGCCTCTATAACCTGGAAAGCACACTTGGGCTGCCTGTATGCTCTGGCTGCCGTCATGGCATCGTAAACATCTGCGATCGCAACGATGGCCGCTGTCTGATCTATCTCATCCCCCTGTAGACCTCTGGGATAACCCGACCCGTCAAATCTCTCGTGATGCTGTAATGCTGCTGCCTTGATCCTCTCATCCATACCCGGAACGTTGTTAAGAAGCTTACGTCCCTTAAGGGGATGTTCACGGATCATGGCAAATTCCTCATCCGTAAGGTTACCTGTCTTGTTTAGGATCTCCTCGGGAATCTGGAGCTTACCGATATCATGGAACCAACCTGCCAATGTAAGAAGGTCAAGTCCGTCTCTGCCCATCTTAAGCCACTTACCAATGCTGCGTGCGATCATGCATACATTGAGCGAATGAGCATATACCGAATCATCCATGGATCTGAATGTATGAAGCATATCGAAAAGATCAAGTGTGGTCTTTTGGTTGACCAGATTGTCGACCTCACTGATGATCTCTGATTTTGAGAAACTGTAATCGCCTGTAACTATACCGTTGAAAACACGGGTCATAAGAGCGATACACTTGGAATAGTCCAGCTGAAATTTCTGATACTCACTGGTGCCCTTGAGCTTCTGCGAATAAGGGATAGTCTCATTTTTAGGTTCCCTCTGGACCGGTGCAGGCTTGGGCTCCGGAGCCGGTTCAGGCTCGGGAGTTTCTTCGGGTTCCGGTGCCGGAGCTTCCTGCTCCTCCGGTTCCCAATCATCATCCTCCACATAAACAAAATCTATTTTGTAAAATGAAAGACGGGCAATCTGCATATCAGTAAGAGCTGCGCCCTTTTCTGCAATTATCTGGCCGTGTTTGGTAGTTATTTCCCTGGCCAGGATCATCCCCTCTTCAAGCTTTCGCGGTGGAAGCTTTCGCATCTTGTAGTTCTCCTTTTATATTGTTTGATTACCAACAATTATTATATTCTTCAATCCCCAAAATATCAAGAAAAACACCGATAAATCCCCTTGTTATATCAGTATTTTTTCTATCTCTTCGTAGTATCTTATCCGATTGTCCTCAGTGGAGTTAAAAATCTCATGTTTGGAATCCGGAAACTCAATGATCCTCACCTTAGCTGCCTTTTTCGCAAAGATCCTATACCCCTCCTGATCAACCAGATGATCAGCACCGGCTGCAAAGATCGTAACCGGCACTTTTACCCTGCCTGCCCTTCGTAACAGGCGTCTGTTGGCCCTCATGCTGGCAATCCCCCAGCTGAGAGAAGCACCGTAAGTCTGATAATGGACATCCTCGCATCTCATGGAAAACTGATAATCGTAGCGAGGTTTGGACTGGGTACTGCTGGTCTCGAAAACATTGACACCGTCCCATCTTCTCTGTCCCGGTGCTGACTTTGTAAGATTACCCGAAACTATCCCGTAAAGTTTGATGCCCGTAAGCACCGGTTCCGGAAAGATCCTGGTCTTCATCATGAGCATTGGGCTCGAAAGGATCGCCTCATCAAAGTATCCGGGATGATCCTCCATAAAAAGAGCCGCAACCGCACCTCCCATGGAGTGGGCAAAAAGGAATCTCCTGCCGGATGCATCTGATGTCAGCACAACGCTGTCCATAAAAAGCTTCAGATCCTCCACATAGGTCATGTAGCTGTCTATGACTACGACATCGGACTCACTGCCTTTTCCGCCGGAATAACCGTAGCCCCTTTGTTCGAGAAAGAATATGGAGTAACCCATCTGCCAAAAATACCAGGCAACCTCGTGATATTTCCCCCAAAATTCGCAAAACCCATGGACCATAACTATATAGCCCTTGGCTGCGGGAGCCTTGGCCTTGTAATACCTGAGAGGTGTTCCGTCCGTGGCGGTCATATCACCGCTTTTAACATAGTGCTCGCGCCACTGCGCTGCCTCACCCTCCATGGCAGGGATAAAATCCTCTTCGGAAAGAAGCTTTATATTGCTCATTATGACGCCTTCCTTCCAACTACACCGGCATTGGCCGGATCCCAAAGCCTGTCATAAGGCAGACCTGTAACCTTTTCACAGACCTTCTTTTCTTCCTCCGTAATAAGAGAATCGTCCTCGCCTCTTCTTCGGGCAGCTTCCCTTTTGATAATGTCAAACTCCCTTCCGGTAAGAGGGAAGATATATCCTGTAATGATGAGTGCAGTAATAAGGATGGCAGGCACCACGATATAGATCATGGAAATGCCCTGCTGTGTAAAGGCAGCCTGTCTGCCACCGGCACTTGCGATCTTTTCGTCATATCCAACCGCTGCCAAAAGGAATCCGATGATAGACGCGGAAAGACCGGAGGACACCTTTCTTGCAAAAGTGGCCATACCCGATACGATACCCGGCCTGCGAATCGAAGTGATCAGCTCATCCACATCAGCCATATCCGCCATGATGGCGAAAATACTGGTGAGGGTTGCTGCATTACCGAGACCGATAAGGGCTGTCATGATAAGGATCATCACAATGGATGCGCCCTCATGAGAAAAGGCCAACAGCCCCAAGGTACCTGCAAGTCGGATAGGTGCGCCGATAAGAATGGTCTGTCTTTTGGAAGTCCTGCTCATGATCGGTCCGAAGATCAGCATTCCAAGAAGCTGCGACACCAAGAGCGTAGCCATCAGATAAATGAAATATCCGTTGTTATAGCCGTTGAGAACATCATCCACGTAATAAACAGCCATACCTGAAACGAAATCCATACCGCACTGTCCAAAAAGATATATGCCTATGAACAGTCTGAAAGAATGGCTCTTGAAAACCGAAACTGCCTGAGGAAAACTCTCTGCCAATGAAGTCTTAACCGGCTCCTTTTGCTTTTCCCAGGTACCTGCAAAGGTAACGATGGAAGTAATGAAAAACAGCGCTCCGAAGATCAGTGCACACAGAAGATAAGAAGATGTATTCCTGTTATCCTTGATGATAAAAGTCGGTACCATACCGCAGACCATGGATCCAAGAGTCGACCAGATCATACGGATGCTGGAAAACTTTGCCCTCATGGTATAGTCCTCGACCATATCCGGAAGCAGACCATTGTAAGGCACCATAAGGATGGTAAAGCCTGTGGAGAACAAGCAATACATCAACAGATAAAAAATATAAAGTCCGATAACAGACTTGGTAGGGATAGTAAGCCACATAAGGACGAAAGTCAGTGACGATACTATGGCTCCTATCAGAATATAAAATCTCTTGGCTCCGAATCTGGACTTGGTGCGGTCAGTGATATTACCCATGATGGGGTCGGTTATGGCATCCCAGATCTTACCCACAAGGGGTATGGTGCCGGCCAATGCTGCCGGCATACCCAAAGCCTTGGTAAGAAATACCGCAAAAAATGTATTGATGATGACAAAGGCTCCACCATTGTAGAACTCTGCCATGCCATACATCATGCGTGATCCCAGTCCGTAACTATGCTGCTTTTCTGAAGAATTCATGTCCATTTTCAGACTTACCCTACTCTCTTAACATAAATAGCATCCGGCAGATAACGTCCGAATCCCGAAGGACTGGATGACTTTGTGATCTGGGCACCGTCATACCACATAATGGCAGAACTGCCTCCGTCAAGATTAGCCGCCTGATAAACGCCGTACTTGATCAACTGATTTGCGCATTCTTCCATGGTGCATCCAAGGGAATAACCGATCTGACGGCCATCTACTATCAGCATAAGGAAGTCACCGCTCTTAGTCTGACCTACTGTGGTCCTGGGCTGGATACCAAGTCCGTAGGTTCCTGCCACTACACACTGTCCGTCAACCACCAGAGCCGGGAAGAACTGCATTCCCCATCTGTACTCCGATGTATCAACGTTCCAGGGATTTTCAATGTAAAAATGATTGTCCTGCTTCATTCCGAAGAACTTGTACTCTCCCAGGGACGAACCGTAATCAACTCCGTCTATAACAAGAGATCCCTTGACTGAACCACCGCTTCCGTGGCCGCCCACATCCTTGAATCCGCTGGCATTGACAGCAACAATGGCATTATAGTTTTGGCCGAAGCCGTCGATGATCTCACCCTTGGAGCCCAGATATCTGGACTTGCCCAGGCATACAAGTGAAGGATCCTTGCAAATTGCAAGCTTGCCCACATAATCCGCTCCCTTGACCTGAACTATGAGCAGACTGTTCTTAACATTACATACTAAAACTGCATCATCCTTGACTGTCCTGACTCCCAGATTGCCCTGCATATCCGTGAAAGAAAGGTTATCCAGTTCCTCCTGGGTATCTATGGAATAGGTCTCGAGATAACTCCTGAAAGTGGGTGAATCAAGCTCCCAATACTTTTCAAAGAAAGCCTCCAGGATATCCTCCTGTGTCTCTTCCTCCTCAGCGATGGTATCAGGCTTTTCAACCTCCCACTTACTCTCCAGATCCTTCTGGGAATCCAGCTGCGCCCTGACATCCGCCATAACCTCATCTATGATGCTGTGGGGTATGAACATGGTAGCCAGCCATTGATGACTGTTGGTACTCATAGCTGTCTCGATGTAGATATTACGCCATTTTCTCACAAAAGGGATAGGCGCAAAAACAAAGATCAAGTAAGAACATATTATAAACGCAAAAAAAGCGCATATCACTATATAGCGCTTTTTCATCTTCTTTTTCCCTGACTTTTTGCCCC
This sequence comes from Lachnospiraceae bacterium, assembly GCA_016288825.1. Taxonomy (GTDB): domain Bacteria; phylum Bacillota; class Clostridia; order Lachnospirales; family Lachnospiraceae; genus Weimeria. Next base: position 8,418 of record JAEELH010000074.1, read on the forward strand.
GCTTCTTGCGAACTGCGGGTTCAACGTCCTTTTCAGGTTCCTCCGACCAAAAATCACTCATTACGATCCTCCTATACATTGTCCAGGAATCTGTACCGGAGCAAAGTATACCATAGTTTTTCCATAATTGAAACAAAAACAGATATAAAGACCGCGCCCCCTTCGGCAGCAACTTAACAGCTGTTGCCGAAAAGCGGGGTTCGCAGTCAATCATCTATAATCTTATGAAGCCTGTTCCTGTGTGTTGAGCCAGCCCTTGATATCCGACACGCCGCGGTATTTCTTGAATCCCTCGGGTCCGGCAAGTACCAGGGTAGGTGCCTGCATGATATCAAACTTTTCAACAAGTTCCGGTACCTCATTGGCATCAAGGGTGTCATAAATGATACCCGCCTCGTCCAACATGGTACGGGCAACCTTGCAGTTGGGACAAGTCGTTGTCTTGAAAAGGATAGCTTTGATCTCTCTGTCCAGGATAGGATCTGTGGATGCAGAAGAATCAACTGCCGGTGCCTTTACTGCGGCAGGCTCGTCAACCGGTGCTTCCCTGGGTCCCTCATGAGTCAGGGTGCTATGTCCGATATCGTACACCTTACGATCCTGATATTCCTGAGACTTACCGTCGTTCCAGTTGGCAACCGGACGATAGTATCCGGTGATACGTGCGTAAACCTCTGTCTTGGCTCCACAATGAGGGCAAACCTTCTGCTCACCTGTCAGATAACCGTGCTCCTTGCAAACGGAGTAAACCGGTGACATGGTGTAGTAAGGAAGTCTGTAGTTCTCTGCTATCTTGCGTACAAGCGCTGCCGCTGCCTGCCAGTCGGGAAGCTTTTCACCCAGGAAGGCATGGAAGACAGTACCAGAAGTATAAAGTGTCTGGAGATCATCCTGGATGTCCAGAGCAGAGAAGATATCCTCTGTATATCCCACGGGCAGGTGGGATGAATTGGTGTAGTAAGGTGTGCCGTCCATATTGGCGGTAATGATGTCGGGATACTGCTCCTTGTCATGCTTTGCAAAACGGTATGTTGTTGACTCGGCAGGAGTAGCCTCCAGGTTGTAAAGATCACCGTACTGCTCCTGATAATCGGAAAGACGCTCACGCATGTGATTGAGTACGTCTCTTGTAAATCTCTGAACTCGCTCATCTGTAAGATCAGCCTTAAGCCAGTTGGCATTGAGTCCCACTTCGTTCATACCGATAAGTCCGATAGTGGAGAAGTGGTTGCCAAAGCTGCCGAGATAACGCTTGGTATAAGGATAAAGTCCCTGATCCAAAAGCTTGGTGATGACTGTGCGCTTAGTCTTAAGGCTGCGTGCAGCGATGTCCATAAGCTTATCAAGGCGTGAATAGAAATCAGCCTCATCAGCAGCAAGATAAGCGATCCTGGGCATATTGATGGTAACAACTCCGATGGAACCTGTGGACTCACCTGAACCGAAGAATCCTCCGGACTTTTTACGAAGTTCACGAAGATCAAGACGCAGACGGCAGCACATGGAGCGAACATCCGAAGGTGCCATGTCTGAATTGATATAGTTGGAGAAATAAGGAGTACCGTACTTTGCTGTCATCTCGAAAAGCAGACGGTTGTTCTCTGTATCGCTCCAATCAAAATCCCTGGTAATGGAATATGTAGGGATGGGATACTGGAATCCGCGGCCGTTGGCATCACCCTCGATCATGATCTCGATGAATGCCTTGTTGACCATATCCATCTCCTTCTGGCAGTCACCGTAAGTGAAGTCAAGTTCCTCGCCCCCAACGATAGCGGGAAGATTCTTGAGGTCAGCCGGAACCGTCCAATCAAGAGTGATATTGGAGAAAGGTGCCTGAGTGCCCCAGCGGCTGGGTGTGTTAACACCGTAGATGAATGACTGGATACACTGCTTTACCTCTTTTTGTGAAAGGTTATCTACCTTGACGAAGGGTGCAAGATAGGTATCAAATGATGAAAATGCCTGCGCTCCTGCCCACTCATTCTGCATGATGCCAAGGAAGTTGACCATCTGATTGCAGAGGGTGGAAAGGTGGCTGGCAGGTGCGCTGGTGATCTTGCCGGGAACTCCGCCGAGTCCCTCCTGGATCAGCTGCTTAAGTGACCAGCCCGCACAATATCCTGTAAGCATAGCCAGGTCATGAAGATGGATCGCTCCGCTGCGATGAGCCTCTGCTATCTCATCATCATAGACCTCTGAAAGCCAGTAATTGGCTGTGATGGCTCCGGAATTGGAAAGGATAAGGCCTCCCACAGAATATGTAACGGTAGAATTTTCCTTAACTCTCCAGTCGTTGATCTTGAGATAGTCATCAACAAGATCCTTGTAATTAAGGAGAGCGGAATTAACGTTACGTACCTTTTCACGCTGCTTGCGGTAAAGGATATACGCCTTGGATACATCTGCATATCCGGATTCGGACAAAACCTTTTCGACACTATCCTGAATATCCTCCACAGTTACTTTTCCGTCGCTGACCTTTTCCTCAAAGTCAGCCGTTACCCTGATAGAGATCAGATCAATAACTCCTGAATGATACTGCTTACCAAGTGCCTCGAAGGCCTTGGTGATCGCTGATGATATCTTAGCGATGTCAAAATCCACGACGCTTCCGTCACGTTTAACTACCTGATACATAAATCCTCCCATATTTCGATAATGCTTACTCCTCTAATCCGGCGTATCTCAACCCCTATATGTTGTGTTTTATAAGATACGCAAAACCAAGAACAACTTTATCATCTCATGGAAGAATTGTCAATATGTTGTGGTCGTATTTTTGAAAAACTTCTAAATATTGTGGCTTGTCTCAATCAACCCCACGAACCGCAGATGCAGGGATATACTGCTTTGCGATCCCCAGATATAGTGCCATTTTCTCCTTGGAGGGAGACACAAGATGTTGATCAGGAACCGTATCCCTTTCTGTGAACTGCTGAAGATAATATGCCGGTGCCCCCTCTATCATGCGTCCGATCTTGTGAAAGTCCGACTCCTCATGGTACTGATCCACTACTGTGGTCCGAAATTCATAAGGAACATCCGACTCCCGAAGCAGCCTGATACTTTCATATAGCGGCTCAAGTTCCAATTCTTTAAGTCCGCAGGTTTCCGCATACTTATCCGGCGAATTCTTGATATCCACCGCAACATAGTCCAAAAGCTGCTCCTCCAAAAGTCTTCCCAACATCTTGGGATGAAAACCGTTAGTATCAAGTTTGATAAGGTACCCCAACTGCCTGATATCCCTTATCAGCTCCGGAAGGTCTCTATGGATACAAGGTTCGCCACCGGTTATGGCAACGCCGTCCAAAAGTCCCTTTCTTTTTTCCAGAAACTCCATTAGTCCGCTTACGGACATGACCGCAGGCGCTCTTCCAGTTGCCAGTTCAAAGTTATGGCAAAAGGGGCAGCGAAGATCGCAGCCCCCTAAAAAAACCGTAGCAGCAACTTTGCCCGGAAAATCCAGCAAAGTCATTTTCTGAATACCGTATATATTTTCTATCATCGCTTTTCTCCCCGGAACATATTATTCCAATGAGACTTTTGCTAACTATATGAGTTCCAGTTTGCGAAGTGCCTTGTAGATACCATCCTCGTGGAGTCCTTCGCAGACCATGTCCGCTGCTTCCTTTGCCTCATGGGCAGCATCACCCATGGCAACGCCAAGTCCGGCATCCCGGAGCATATCCAGATCGTTAGGGCTGTCTCCAAAGGCTATGGTGTCGGCAATATCCACACCCAGAATGTCACAGCACTCCCGGATACCGTATCCTTTATCAAATCCCTTGGGCACCACCTCGATGACAAGAGGATTGTGTACCATGAAATCAAAGTCCGATGCCAGGCTCTCCCGGCACTCCTCCAGATGTCCGTGATCTACCGCACAGGAAAACTTGGAGATATTCCAATCCCCTCTGGTGTCAGCTATGCCAAGCACACCGTCAGGGATCTCCCTGAGGATCCGCTCGCCGTACTTATCATCACCGAAGTCTTCCATATCAAAATACAGATACTCCGGTCCCTCAAGAATGGGGCGCATCCCAAATGATCTGACCGTATCAACTGCACGCTCTGCCAGATCAGTTTCAATACGATGCAAAAAGCGAGTCTCATTTCGGACTATTATGTGGGTACCGCATCCGGCTACTATCCCGTCAAATCCGATCCCAAGAAGGCTCTCATCCCTTACAAAACCCATGGTACGTCCTGTATTTATAAAGGCCATATGACCTTTGTCCTGAAGGGCATGGATAGCCTCTATGGTACTTGGAGGGATATAGTTGGTCTGATCCCAAAGCGTCCCGTCTATGTCAAAAAATACTATGCGCTTATTCATCTTCTGTGGTTTCCGTCGTGGTTTCCAAAGTCGCCTCAAGGGCATCCGCCTTTGTTTTGGATTTACGTCCTATATACCGTCCGGGATATGCCTCCTGGACCTTGCGGTAGTACTTGATGGCAGCTTCAGGCTTTTCAAGTTTTACATAACTCTCCGCCAGACGATACAAGGCATCTCCGTCAGCATAGGTCTCCTCCTGTTCCACAACAGCCTTGAGTTTTTTAACTGCGGTCTCGAAGTCCTGATCTTCCATGGCTTTAACACCCTCTGCATAGTCAAGTTCCATCTGCTTGACAAGGACATCCGCCTGGATGGTCTCATATAAAGCCTTACCCTCTTTGGAAAGAAGCTTTTTATTGATCTGCTCCATATAGCCTGCTGCCGCAACAGGGTCACCCTCGGAAAGAGCCCCCTGAGCCTGGAGCAGAAGCTCGTAAGAATTTTTGATATCAGCCTTACCCTCGTACTTATCCAACTTTTTCTGCAGCTTTTCGATATCTTCATTAAGATCCGCTATATCGCTCTGGGACGTCTGCGCCTGAGCATTGGCATTGATAAGAGCGCTGGCTGTATCGTCATTGGCCTTTTGTCTTACAGTGGGAACAATAAGGAAAATGGCAACCAAAACTCCCAGTCCGGTGCCCAGAAGGATATTGAGGATACCGCTCTTGGAATTATCCATAGCCTCAACAAAGGTCTGTCTGGGCATACGGACAACATCATTACCGTCTACGATATCGATGACATCAACCTCGTTCCTTTTCTTCTTTTTCTTTTCGGACTCCGCAAGGGCAGCCGTCACCTCCTGAAGGTAGGTTTTGGTGATCTCATTGCCCGCATCGATCTTGTTTGCCTGATCCAATTCCTTTTTGGCATCGGCATACTGGCCTCTTTCGATATAGATAAGCGCAAGAAGCTGCCTCGCACGGATCATACGGGGATTGGATGAAAGCACACGCTTGAGCTGGATCTTGGCCAGATCAAGATTGCCACTCCTGGCATAATCCAGACCCTGATTAAATTTCTTGGCCGCACTGTCCAGTTTTTCCAGGGTGCCTCCCTTTTGCATCTCTCTGAGATAGTGGTCAGCCCTGTTACCATCAGGTTGAAAGTTTTTGCTGATAACCCACTCTCTCATGGCAAGGACAGGCTCTCCGTACTCAAAATAGACCAGTCCCAAAAGATTTCTGGCCTGGGTGTGACGCTTATCATAGCGAAGTGCCATTGAAAGAGACACTATGGCCCCGGAAAGATCGTGAAGCTTGGCAAGCGCAAGACCTTCGTTATATGAGGCATTGGCTGCCTGATGTATCATATCAGAAGCTTTCATGCTCTTCCTTCCTTTACCATCTGACGAAGGATATCCATCATATCTGTCAGATCCTTATGTTTGATGGCATCCTCTGCCTCTTTGACCTCCATACTGGGCTCGAACTTTTCCAGTTCCTTTTCAAAATCTATCATATCCTTCTCCTGATACTGACTACAGTTCAAATGCATGTGGAATAAGATCCGCAAGGGTGAACTCCAATATGTCCGAATCCGTACCTATATATACGGGCATGTCCGGGGATCCGAATTCACTCATAACCTGCCTGCAGATTCCACAGGGATAGGCCGGTCCGTAAACAACGCCGTCGGGGCCGCCGCAGATGGCAACGGCCGTGATCTTTCTATGGCCCTCGCTAACTGCCTTAAAAATGGCTGTTCTTTCTGCGCAATTGGTGGCTCCATAGGATGCATTTTCAATGTTGCATCCGGTATATATGCTTTCATCCTCGCACAGCACCGCCGCTCCCACGCGAAAGTGAGAGTAGGGTGCATAGGCACGGGACATAGCGGCATTTGCTTTTGCCATAAGATCTTTTTTATCGATCATACAGTCTCCCCCTATGTCATCTGCTGGCTTTTACATATCTGCCAGGCGGGCCTCAACATCTGCCATCATCTTTTCGTACTTGGCCAACTTTTCCTTTTCCTCCGCAACCTTTTCAGCAGGTGCCTTGGATGTAAACTTTTCATTAGAAAGCATGCCGCGGGAACGCTTCAGCTCCCCTGCCAGACGGTCACGCTCCTTCTCAAGTCTCTCACGCTCCTTGGCCATGTCCACAAGATCCTCAAGGGGAACGTAAACAACGGCGTCGGGAATAACGAAGGAAACAACCTTTTCACTAATGCCTGATCCGTCCTCACCAACTTCTATCTCACTTGCTCCCGCAAGTCCCTGATAGATAGCCGCATTGTCCGAAAACAGACTTCTTATCCTCTCATCCTTGGAAGTGATGATAAGCTTCGCCTTGCGGCTGGGCGGAACATCCATATCAGTTCTGACAGTACGCATGCCCCTAACCAGATCCTGGCTTCGCGCAACGATCTCCTCCTCGGAAGAATATACTCTCGCCTCATCAAATACCGGCCACTGGGAGATCATGATCGTCTCTGCTTCGGGATAAAGATTGCAGAAGATCTCCTCTGTGATAAACGGCATGAAAGGATGGAGAAGCTTAAGTGCATCTCCGAGAACAGACTTAAGCGTATAAAGTGCTGCATTTGCTGATACCGGATCTGCCTCCTTATTGTACATACGAGGCTTAACGATCTCGATATACCAGTCGCAGAACTCCTCCCAGATAAAGTCGTAAACCTTCTGAACTGCGATTCCGAGTTCGTACTTGTCCATATTATCCGTAACATCTTTTGCTACGGTATTGATCCTTGAGATTATCCACTTGTCAGCGGTCTCAAGTTCGCTCTCTGCAGGCTCATGAAGATCCAGTCCCTCAAGGTTCATAAGAATGAATCGTGAAGCATTCCAAACCTTGTTGGCAAAGTTACGGCTTGCCTCAACTCTCTCCCAATAGAATCTCATATCATTACCGGGCGCATTACCTGTTACCAAGGTAAGACGAAGAGCATCTGCGCCGTACTTGTCGATAACCTCCAGAGGATCTATTCCGTTGCCGAGAGACTTGGACATCTTACGGCCCTGGCTGTCTCTTACAAGTCCGTGGATCAGAACTGTATGGAAGGGGCTCTTTCCTGTGTGCTCATAGCCCGAGAATACCATTCTGACAACCCAGAAGAAAATGATATCGTATCCGGTAACCAGGACATCCGTAGGATAGAAATAATCAAGTTCAGGAGTCTTGGCCGGCCAGCCCAATGTTGAAAAAGGCCAAAGTGCCGATGAGAACCAGGTATCAAGTGTATCCTCATCCTGAGTCATATGAGTGCTGCCGCACTTAGGGCAGACAGTGGGTGCATTTTTAGTCTTGGCAACTGTAACTTCACCGCAGTCAGCACAGTACCATGCAGGGATCCTGTGGCCCCACCAAAGCTGACGGCTGATGCACCAATCTCTGATGTTCTCAAGCCAGTGAAGATAGGTCTTGTCAAATCTCTCGGGAACAAACTGAAGCTCACCCTTTTCGATGGCAGCAATGGCGGGCTTTGCCAGCTCCTTCATGGCAACAAACCACTGAGGCTTTACCATAGGCTCTACAGTAGTATGACATCTGTCATGTGTTCCTACATTATGATTGTATTCCTCAATGCGGACCATAAGTCCGAGTTCGGACAACTCGTCAACTATTACCTTACGGGCCTCATAGCGGTCCATACCGACATACTTGCCACCGTTTTCATTGATGGTTGCGTCGTCATTGAGGATATTGATAACAGGAAGATCATGACGCTTACCTACCTCAAAATCGTTAGGGTCATGGGCAGGTGTGATCTTTACAACTCCTGTACCGAACTCCATATCAACATACTCATCGGCAATAACGGGGATCTCCTTGTTAACCAGAGGAAGGATAACGTTCTTGCCAACCAGATCCTTGTATCTCTCATCATCAGGATGAACTGCGATAGCTGTATCTCCCAGCATAGTCTCGGGACGGGTGGTTGCGATCTCTACGAATCTTCCCTCCTCGCCGGCTACAGGATAATTGATATGCCAGAATGCACCGGCCTGATCCTCATACTCAACCTCAGCATCGGAAATGGATGTCTGACAAACGGGACACCAGTTGATGATCCTCTTGCCCTTGTAGATATATCCCTTTTCATAAAGGCGAACAAAAACCTCCTCTACTGCATCATTGCAGCCCTCATCCATGGTAAAGCGTTCTCTCTCCCAGTCTGCGGAAGATCCCATCTTGCGAAGCTGCTTTACGATGCGGCCGCCGTACTCCTTACGCCAGTCCCAGCACTTTTCCAAAAA
>JAEELH010000075.1 GCA_016288825.1 Lachnospiraceae bacterium
CCGGAGCTTGAGAGTTTTCGCAGTGTCTTGAAAAATGTTTCGGATACCAATCTTTTCCGTCTTCTTTCCAGGAGAGCTGCAGCTATCAGCCAGACCAGATTTCTCCTTCAAAAGACACCGGTGGACAGGATCATGGCCAAGCATATATCTTCTATTTCACCCATCAGACCAAGCTATATAGATGAGAGCATAAAACTCTGTGATATACCGGGATATGTAGAGATGGTTGAGGAGGAGGAGATCACTCTTTCGGATACAGAGAGCATGGATACCATCAGGACCATGGTTGGAGAGGTAAAAGAATACCTTTATGCACATCCCTATCAGTTTGAGGCTCAGTATCTCATGTCTGTGGTTACAGGAACCGAGGGCCTTACAGATATGCTGGTCAAGGCCTGGGCATTGTATCGGTGGGCTGACTCTGTTTCTCTTTCAGAGGAGTTTGGTAAGAGACCTGCTGAGGAGATAAAACAGGTATATGATGTTTTTGTGCTGACGGATCTGGTGTGCCGGATCGGATATACTATTACGGAGCTGGTCACAGAGTGCCGGGACATGACTATAGGAGAGGCTACAGATGTTTTTGCCAAGGAGCTGCCGCAGATAAGTCTTAGCAGACTCCTGGACCAGTCAGGTGATACATTTAAGCGGATCCTTATGGAAAGGGGACATCTGGATGTATTATAACAAGCGGATCAGTGTGTTTGATCTTGACAAGTATAAAGAGTCTATTCCCGAAAACTATCTGCGTCAGATCAGACTTGGCGAGCTTTATGCAGGCGTGGTATGCGATCTGGTAGGCGACGAGGAAAGGACGGCAGCTGTATATGTTATGGGCCAGCACAGAGACTGGCTGGAAATAGCGTGGGTCCATTTTGGGGATCCCGGTGCACTGCCGGTTGTCCGTGCGGATCTTCTCCGCTATATCATTCGTGTCGAGAGGCAGCAGATCAAGGATGAGCTTACGGGGGTCTTTTTTGAGGAACATTCGGATGAGATAGATGATCCGGATCAGCTCCGTCACATACTAATGTTGGCAGGCCTTGACGGAAGGGAATCCCTGGACTATATTTACACCTTTTCTCTTGGGCAGGTTCAGGAGAGGGAGTTTCTTGCCAAGGCTGCCAAGGCCATGGATGTTATGCGCCTTTGTGACGCACCGGAGGAACTTTTAGAGTCGGTGGATAACATGATCCAGGCCGATGAACGTCCTACGCCCGTAGGACTCTTTGTTGACTGGGAGGATTATCTTCAGGAGGAGAGTCTTATCTGTGTTAAAAACGGACAGCCCAGAGGAGCGCTTCTCCTTTCTATCAAGGGTGAGTACGTGGTTATAGAGTGTGCCTTCGTTGCAGATAAGATGGCACTTTCTGTTATGCTTGGCAATGTTCTTCCGATGCTTGAGGACAAGTACGGACAGGAACAAAAGATGCTGGTTCCCATTGTTCTGAAAAAGACAGCTGAGATAGTTGAGCGTCTTGTACCGGGAGCTGAGCGGGGAAAGATCATAGAGGGACTGAAGTGGTTTTAGACAGAGGGAAGATCAGAGCTGTAGCTTTCTGTATGGTCCTCTGTCTTCTTAGTTCTTCAGTATCATATGCAACCGGATTGCCCTCTGGATCCGATGAACGGGAGACGGACACGGAGTCCGATGCCGGTGAGGGGCAGGAACAGGATGGGCCGTCCACTGAGGAACAGTTGGATGAGCTGGAGGAACAGGGCAGCAGGCTTGATAAGAAAACCGAAAAGCTAAAGACTGAGCTGGGACGGATAACCGATGGACTTAATGATCTGGAAAGCGAGGTCTGGGCAGTGGAGTCGGAACTCAGACTCAGGAGCGAGTCTTTGTCTGAAATCGGACAAAAAAGGGATGCCCTTCGTGAAAGCATCCAAAAGGATGTGGAGTTTTTCTACCGCAACAGGAATACGCTAAGTTTAGAATATGCGATATTTCACTTTAAATCCTGGAGTTATCTTATAAACTATTCCTACTATGTAAGCAGTATAATCAATGCTTCAAAATCGAGGATAGATGAGTACGAATCCGTACTTGATCAATATAATAAACTACAAAAGGAATTGGAATCGGAACAGGCGCTTTTACAGGAACAGATGAAGCACCTGGACGAGATGAGCCTCAAAGCGCAGACACAGATCGCCGATCTGTTGGCGCAGTCGGAGGCCAATGACAAGGAGATAGAAAAACTCACCGAACAACTCATAGAGGAAGAACGGGAGAGGATGCGCAGGGAGGCCGAGGAAAGAGCAGCTGCGGAACTGGCAGCAATGTCCGATATGGCACCTTCGGATTACAGAGCCGGAGTTGGTTTTTATCAGGTTGCTCCTTTTTCCTGCAGCGAGGAGGATGTCATTCTTTTGGCATCACTTATTCAGGCAGAGGCCGGCGGTTACAATTATGACGGTATGGTAGCCGTGGGCAGTGTGGTATTAAACAGGGTTTTTGACTCCCGTTTTCCGAGTACGATCCCGGAGGTTATTTACGCACCGGGGCAGTTTTATCCCCAGGGTTCAGGCCGATTGGCGGTGATCCTGGCACAGGGCCCATGGGATTCATGTGTCAGAGCTGCAAGAGATGTTATTGACGGCAGGCGCAATGTGCCGTATTTTTATTATAAGGCAGACTGGTATGCCGAGGAGCACGGAATAGAAGGTGTCAATATCGGCGGCAATGTTTTCCATCAGTAAGGAGGAAGTTATGGCGGAAATTGTTGTTAAAGCGGAAGTGGATAATCTTGATGAGGTCTTTGATTTTATCCACCAGCAGTTGGAAGAGGTTGACTGTCCGCCAAAGGCCATGATGCAGATCGATCTTGCAGTAGATGAGATATTTGCAAATATCTCCAATTACGCTTATAATCCTGAGGTGGGGGACGCCAAGATCATTTGTAATGTGGAAAATGATCCACTTCGGGTGGAGATCGAATTTGAGGATAAGGGTATACCTTACGATCCTCTTGCCAAGGCTGATCCGGATATTACTCTTTCGGCGGAGGAAAGGCAGATTGGCGGACTTGGAGTATATCTTGTCAAAAAGAACATGGACAGCGTGGATTACAGATACGAGGATGGCAAGAATATACTCACAATTAAAAAAGAAATCGGAGAATAGATCGTGAAACTGTTATTTAAAAGGATCACAGCACTTCTTTTATGCTTCGTCATGTGCATATCGCTGGGGGCTTGCGGAGCAAAGACTTCCCGGGAGGAGGATGAAAAGACTTACACTCACCGGGATACTCTGACAATGGGATGCTTCATCGGTGAGGAATATTATTATTTCACTGATGAGCTGGCTGCTGCGGCCGCGTTGCTTGTGGATCAGGGAGAGATTTCCGGATATGACATCAATGCGGAGTATGGGACAGCAGAGGAGATATGGAAAGCTCTGTCAGCTGCGTCTTCCACAGGTGATACCAAATACGTTTTTTCCGAAAAAGATTTTTATAATTATGATAAAATGTCAGAGGATGAGGTTTCCGCATTGCTTGAAAGCTCGTCATTTGACCTTCTTTTGGTGTTTGGAACAGCTGCAGGTAAACTTCTGACCACCAACGCAGATAAGCTCTCTTATGATTATATGGTATTTGGAGCTACAGATCCCATTTCTTCGGGGATCATTGCCGGTGTTGATGAGAGGTACAATGATCACAGCTTTGCACAGGTGGATCCGGGACGTATCACCAGGCAGATCGATGGAGCTTACGAGATATTTAAGTTCAAGGATATCGGCGTGGTTTACGAGGATAATGATTCTGCATACAGTTATTCCGGTATCGGACAGCTTGAGGCTGCAGCTAAAAAATACGGTTTCAATATCCATACAAGGCATGTAGTTGAGTCGACAGGTGCCGAGGATGATGACAGATATTACAGCGAGCTCAAGGCCGCTTATGATGATCTGCAGGATGAGATAGATGCGCTTTATATCACAACAGCTACTATTGATTCTGCTATGCTGCCAAGTCTGCTTTCGGACTTGCATAATGCGGGTATAGTTACCATAGCTGAGAGTAGCGAAAGTCAGGTGGAGATGGGTGCTCTTATGCATATCTCAATTGGAGATTCCACAGAGGAAGGACAGTTTCTGGGTTATGCTATTTCAGAGTACGCCTCCGGCAAGCCTATCACTGATATAGATATGCTTTTTGAGATAGCTCCCAAGATCTATTTTAACAGGGAAACCTTAGAAAAAACCGGAGCCCAGTTGCCGCTTGGTATGATACTGGTGGCAGATGGTATTTACCCCAAGGAGGACTGACAGTGGAAGCCAATAAAAAACAGACCTCTCTGGTCAAGATCATAATGATACTATGTCTTATCATTACTGCCCTTTCTTATATCCTGGGCAATATGATGTATCGCACCAATACGAGAAACACATATCAGAATCTTCTCCACGTGGAACTAACGGATTTTATCGAGAACATCAGATACGGTCTTCATTTCGGTAAGAATATAGAGACGTATTTCGGTATGAACGATCTGCTTGCAAACGTCGTGGCAGATATTCAGGATATCGATGGACTTTATGTGGTTAGTTCGGATAATGAGATCCTTTTTGGGACAGATAAGGATGAATTTTCCGTGGAGATCCTGGAATTGTCCGAAGCCAATATCGTTAAGGGAGATATTTTCTATGCAGGAATGGCTCTTACGGAGGATGGAAGTGTAAGACTTCTGGTAAAGAGTAACTGTACTTCTCTGATACAGGAGCAGGATGCATATTCAAAAGAGTTCCTTTTCCAGAGCTTCATAGGGTTTGTTGTTGCAGAGGCTGTCATTCTTTTACTTGGATTGTTGGGCCGTAAAAAGACCTTTTTCGCAAAGCTTATGGCGCCGGCTCTTTTTCTGTGGATCCTTATAGATTCCGCCACGGTAGGTATCAGCGCCTACATTGATTATTCTGACAGTATCCAGGATATGAACGTACTCATTGAGAGCTCTGTGAAAAATGATATGGATTCGCTCTTGGATAAGGGATTTAAAATCGAGTCCGTTTCGGACATAGAAGGCTATCTGAGTCGATACAAAGAAGGTATCCAGGAGATTGAGGCCATCGATTACACATCGGAAAAGCTGCTTGTTATTATTTCAAAACCCTACATCAGGAAGGTTTTTATAGATTATATTTTACAGGCAGCTCTGTTCCTAACTTTTTCAGCATTGATCCTTGCGGAATACCAGATATTTATTAACTATTCAACCGGGGAGACAGAAGATGAGTCAGAACCAGCTTAACAAACAAAATGCGATGATGAGGGTCATCTTCCTTCTTTTCATGTTCGGTTTGTCCATAGGTGATGCCTTCAATGTTATCTATGTTCGGCGGCTTGCAGAAAAGATGGTAGAGACATCTCAGATCGATTTCTACATAAACTTGCCCATTACCGGAATGTATGCCATGATGATCATCGGAGTGGCTTTTGCGGGAATGCTGGCAAGGAGATCCGGAGGTTTTATTCCTTTTATGAGGATAGTAGGTATCATTACCGCTGCCGGAATGTTGGTCCGAGGCCTCGCATTTTCTTATTGGGTCCTGTTGGCTGGATTTCTTATTGATGGATTCGGATACGGGTGTATATTCATAGCGATCAGGTACTATGCATTTTTGTTTGACGATCCCAGTCAGAGACTTGCATCTCTTGTTCATGTAAATGTAGGAGCCTTTGCAGGGCAGTGTATGGGTACCATACTCGGAGGTATCCTGGCCGGACAGATGCATTACAGGACAGTTTATCTTATGGCAGTAGGTATCCTGGTGATACCGGTCTTACTGCTCTTTTTCACTAAGGTTGAGCAGCCCCTGAAGATCGGTCCTCTGAAAAATGTCTTCGCAGTTCTTAAAAACAAAAAAGCGGTGGTATTTATGCTTTTCATGGTACTGCCGGTTTATACCTGTACGGTCTTTGTTTCCTACAGTGTTCCCTTGGCAGTGGACAGTTATGGCTTTTCCGCCACAGTTGTTTCCGCTATGATGCTTGGAAACTATATAATCGGCGCCTATGCTTCGCCTTTTATGACGGATCTGGTTACAAAGCGTATTTCTTCAGATAAGGCCTGCATACTTTACGGAGCCATTACTGCGGTTATGATCCTTTTATACTCTCTCATAGGGGGTATGATCCTGATGCTTATCACAGTGGTGGTTTTAGGACTTGCCGATGCCTTCGGTTTTTCCGTACTTATGGACGGATATAACAAGACCAAGGGTGATCATGATTATACGGATAATGATGCCCTTGTAGCTTTTATTCTTATGACCAGAGTAGGTATGGCTGTAGCGCCTACCCTTATTACTGCAGTACACAGCACAGTGATCCTTTCAGTGGTGGTCGTTGCGGGTATCGTGCTTTTCGTATTGTTCGGTGGTATTAAAAAGGAGGAAGCACAGTGAGACGTGCTAATAATTCGGATATTCCCTTTCTTGTCAGCGAGAGTGACAAGGTTTTCGGAAAGGGATATATGACTGAGGATTCTGTCCGTGATATGATCGAGGGTCCGGAGCATTATCTTTACGTTGGTGACAGGGACGGTCAGCCGGTGGTTGCATTGTATCTTCGATATGAGCCGGATGAAGTGGTCTGTGAGGAGACAGGAGTGACGCCCGAGGAGCTTTTTGAAAAAAGCGGCGGTGGAAAAATCCTTCATTCCAAGTTCATGTTTGTTCGCGAAGATGTTCAAAAAATGGGAATTGCCCAGCCTTTTCTGGGAGAAGTCATAGATCATGTGGCATCCGAGCATCCGGAATACACTCTGGTTTACGGGGTACTTTGGGAGTACAACGGCAATGTACCTGTCCAGAAGTGCTGTGAGCGAAACGGATACACCTTTTGGAAGAGACTTCATCAGCCCTATTACAAGGATGAAGATTATTATTGCATAATATGCAAGGGACGCTGCAAGTGTGACGGATTATTATATATCAAGTCTATTAACAGAGAGGAAAAACAATGAGAAAAGCCATATTCAAGGTTATGGTCATAATAGTACTTATCACCCTGGTGCTTACCGGTGGCATTATGGCCTGGCAGATATATAACCTCAAGGGCAACATTGACAGATCATCCAAGGCTGCCAATGAGGAGGCGGTTCGTATTTCTGCGGATGCTATTTCCGAACAGATCAGTGCCAGACTTTCCGAAAACGCCAGGGGCAATGCTGAGGGGGCAGATGTTGTTTTTGCAGATCTGTCCAAGGCTATAACCCTTATAGCAGAGGGTGCGGAGGATATGTATAGGGATCCGAAGCGCTACGGCAGAGCCAAGGTGGCGGAACCGAAAAGATCCATGATGGGAAAAGGCATTGTGGCTCAGGTGGTGTATTCCCCCGGTGTTGATAAAAATGATCCTGAAATAGCCAAGGAGCAGGCCCTTATCGGAAACCTTCAGGGTGTCATCACTGCCTTGTACGACAGGTTCCCTCAGCTGGCATCCGCTTATATTGCAACAGAGTCCGGTATCATGATCATGTCGGAGGAGGTTTCGGAGAGCCGTTTTGACACGGATGGAAGCGTTCTTCCCTTTGAAGCCCGGGAAAGGGGCTGGTATATCGGTGCCAAGGAAAGCGGTAAGTTGTATTTTACCGGTGTATTCAAGGATGCAGACAGTGATAATACAGGTATTGTAGCTGCTATACCTGTTAAAAAAGATGGTGAAGTCGTTGCGGTTGTAGGAGCAGGAATGTTCCTGGATGCTGTAAGTGAACTGGTTAAAAATGCGGATATTGGTAAGGACGGTACCAGCTGTATCATTAATGATCAAGGCAGCGTGATCTTTTCTACCAGAGATAGCGGCATTCTGAAGACAGATGACGGTACAGCAGTGGATATCCGCGAGGGAGATATTGGAGAACTCAAAGATGTTATTGATGCTGCTCTTTCAGGCTCTGCTGATGTGGCAGTGCTTCCGCTGGACGGGGAGAACAGTTATGTAGCATATTCACCCATGAATACCGTGGGATGGAGTTTCTTTTCCATCATGCCGGAGGAGACTGTGCAGGAGCCTACAATGCTCCTTAAGCAAACCTTGGGCGAGAGTAATGAAGCCAGGTCCAAGGCCATGGATGCGAGTATGGCAACTATGGGAATAATACTCCTTGTTTTCGGTGTAGTTATCGTACTGGTGGTACTGATTTTGTCCAACGTGTTCGCGGGTACTCTTGTCAAGCCTATTGTTGCTCTTACTCATTCTGTTGCCGGACTTGAAGGAGACGATCTGGAATTTGAATGGAATATGGAGACCCATGATGAGATCCAGACCTTGGCGAATTCCTTTGGCTCCATGACGGAGCGCATGAAGAACTATATCAAGAATATTCAGGAGATCACAGCTGAGAAGGAACGTATCGGAGCGGAGCTTAATGTCGCTACCAAGATCCAGGCAGACATGCTTCCTCGTAATTTCTCTGACATATCCGTAAAGAAAGAGGTCGATCTTTATGCAGTCATGGATCCCGCAAAGGAAGTGGGAGGCGACTTCTATGATTTCTTCCTTATAGATGATGATCATCTGGCACTTGTTATGTCAGACGTTTCCGGTAAGGGAGTTCCGGCAGCGCTTTTCATGGTTATTGCCAAGACTCTTTTAAAGAATCATCTTCAGTCAGGTGCTACAGTTGCAGAGGCGCTTACAGCTACCAATGATCAGCTTTCCGAGAATAATGAGGAGATGCTTTTCGTTACATCATGGATAGGCATAGTTGATCTTAAGACCGGTGAGGTGAAATTTGCCGATGCCGGACACGAGACTACCCTGATTCTTCATCCTGACGGTAATGTTGAGGAGATCGTTCCCAAAAAGAAGAAGATGCCTCTGGCATGTATGGAGGGAATACCTTATCTCGAGGACAACTTCACGGTCAAGGATGGCGATATCATCTTCCTGTACACTGACGGTGTTCCTGAGGCTACAAGTGCTTCCGAGGAACTTTACGGTATGGAGAGACTCGAGGCTAAGCTGGCCAAGTGTGTGGGAATGTCACCTGAGGAGCTTCTTAAAGCTGTCAGAAAAGATGTGGATGAATTTGTGGGAACTGCACCTCAGTTTGACGACCTTACCATGTTGGGCTGCAAGATCACATTATAGAAAAGGACGACGATATGAATTGGGAAAAACTCGACCAAAAGAAAAAGGGACTGGTTGTCGGTGCTGCCATTTGCTTCGTTGCAGCTCTTGTGTTCTTTGTTATGGGGCTTCATCTGGTACTTCTGGTTAGCTTTACATTAGCGGCTGTTCTGCCTCTTCTTGCTATTGACGGCGGAGCAACATCGGTTGCAAGTGACGAGTATTCACAGGCAGATGATGAGATGATAGCTGCGCTTCAGGAAAGACTTAACAGAGCAGAGGAGCAGCTCAAAGTCCGTAATCAGACTTCTGATTCCAAGGACAAAGAAATGGACGCCCTCAACAAGACTATCCTGGCCAGAGACGAGGAGATTGCTTCTCTTAAAAAGCAGCTTGAGGAAGCAGCTTCTGCGGCAGCTCCCGTGGTAGTTGCAGAGGAATCTTCAGCATCGGATGAAGTTATGTCAACCATCCTTCCCAAGGGTGAAGGCGATGAGGCTAAAAAGCAGACTCTTGATATTACCGGAGAGATCCGTGCTGCAGCCAAGGATTTTGAAAAGATGGCTGAGGAAGCCGGTGTTGAGATCAGAGTTGTGGATCCCGAGGTACCCATGTATGTTTCCGCATCACCCATTATGATGCGTACTATGTTTAGGGACATTATTGACAATGCCATCAAGTACATGCGGCGCAGTGGTTCCCTTCAGGTTACGGTTGCCAACCTTGAGGATGATATCTTCATCGCAATGAAGGATAACGGACAGGGTCTTTCCGAGTCCGAGACCGGACATATATTTGAACTTAACTATCAGGGTTCCAACCGCATCAGTGGTAATGGTCTGGGACTTGCTCAGGTCAAGGCTATCGTGGATTATTACGGCGGTATGATCTATGCCAAGAGCTCACCCGGACGAGGCATGGGTATTTACGTTCACCTGCCGGCTGAGAGAGTTTAGGGAGGTTTGAAGATATGGATTGGAAAAAGATAATCGCAGCAATATATATCGTGGCAGCCATCGTAGCGGGAGTTGTTTTTACAGCCGGTACATTTGCGTCAGGCACTACTGCTACAGAGCAGGAAAATGAGGACCTTAAGGCTCTTGAAGAGTCCAGGACCAAGATCACTCAGTTGGAGAGCCAGCTGGATGAGATGGCATCCAAGGTCAATGAAGCCGAAAATGAGAGAGCATCTCTTGAGGTGGAAAAAGAAGACCTGGCCAAAGAGGTAGAGACGCTCAAGGCCGAGGCTGAGACAAAGGCAGCTGAGGAAGCAAAGGCTGCAGAGGAGGAAGCTGCCAAGGAAGAAGAGGACAAGAAGTCCGAGGAAGAAGAAAAAAAGGAAGATAAGGAGAAGGAAGGCCCATTCTATACTTACAAGATCAATACTTCAAGCGGTCCCCTCAGACTTTACAGCAAGAAGAGTGGCGGTTCATCAACAGCGAGAGCACCCAAGGGATATAAGGGCTATGTTATTGATACCGGTAAGTCTTCTGATCGCAGAGCACTGATCCTTTACAAGGGTAAACTTTACTATGCAAGCAAGTCCCTTCTTAAGCTCACAGAGATCGATGCGGATGATTATCCTGATAAGGTTGCGGCACTTTCCGCAAGTGATATTGGAGAGAAATTCTTCCGTGGAAAAGCAGTAGGTATTGAAAAAAAGAATTAGAATAATTGCTGTATAGCAAGATCACTTTTATGATTTACAGCCTCATCCTCCTGGGTGGGGCTGTCTTTTTTATTTCCGCAAACATCTACTCCGATGATGCGATAATCTGAAATCAGACTTGTGAGGATGGCAGTCAGCTCATCCAAGGTCATGTTGCCCTGGTCCCAGTCGCAGCGGGCATATTCGGTGGATAGAGCATCCTTGTCCAGAGAGATAAAGATGGGAAGCTGCTGTTCATGATGGGGAAGCAGATGGTAAAAGCTTCTGTCATGCTCTGCCGCATCGGACTCGAAACGCCATGCATTCTCGGGGATCACTTCGATCCTCTCATCAAGAGGCTCAAGTTCCTCCAAAAGAATAGGAGAAACGCCTATCATATAAACCTTTTTCATATTGGGAATATCCCGCAGGCAGTCAGCCACCCAGCCACCGCATGAGAGGATGTCTCCAAAGGCAGGGGGCTGCATGTCGGGATGGTTGTCGATAAGTACCAGAGCAAAGTCTTCGGTGATACGCTTTGCGGAAATGTATGACAGATAATGATAATTGCCGGAACCTAAAAATCTGATATCAGACACATAGGTGTCCGATATCAGACTTCTTGCGGCGCAGATCGCTCCTGTATCACAGTAGCAATTAGTGCCGGGAATATTTGAAATATCTATTTTTCTTATATTTCTTTCCATAGTTTTTTCAGTTAGCAAAAGGCAGGATTCAAAATATCAGCCCTGCTGAGCCCTGTTGAAGTTGGCGCGCTTTCTCATTGTGGGATCTAGGATCCTTTTTCTTATGCGAAGGTTTTCCGGAGTTACCTCCAAAAGCTCGTCAGTCTCGATAAAGTCAAGTGCCTGCTCCAGGGAAAGTATCCTGGGAGGAGTAAGTGTCAGGGCCTCATCGGCAGAAGATGATCTGGTATTGGTCAGATGCTTTTTCTTGCAGACATTGAGCTCGATATCCTCGGCACGTGAGCATGATCCGATGACCATTCCGGAATATACTCGCTCGCCGGGGCCGATGAAGAGTGTTCCGCGGTCCTGGGCGGAGAAGAGTCCATAGGTAACGGATTCACCTGTTTCGAATGCGATGAGCGATCCCTGCTTGCGGTATGCGATATCGCCCTTATAAGGCTCATATCCGTCGAAGATGGTATTAATGATACCGTTGCCCTTGGTGTCCGTAAGGAAGTCACCACGGTATCCTATAAGGCCTCTTGAAGGGATCTTGAAGGTAATACGTGTAAAGCCGCCTGCGATAGGGTGCATGTTCTGGAGTTCGCCCTTGCGCTGGGAAAGCTTTTCTATAACTGCTCCCGTGAATTCATCGGGAACATCGATATAGGCCAGTTCCATAGGTTCCAGCTTTTTACCTTTTTCATCTGTTTTATAAAGAACCTCAGCCTTGCTGACAGCGAACTCGTATCCCTCACGACGCATATTCTCGATAAGAACGGAAAGGTGAAGCTCACCGCGGCCGGAAACTTTGAGACAATCGGGGGAGTCAGTATCCTCCACTCTAAGGGAAACGTCGGTATTGAGCTCCCTGTAAAGACGCTCTCTGATATGTCTGGAGGTAACGAACTTGCCCTCCTGACCGGCAAAGGGGCTGTCATTAACTATGAAGTTCATGGAAATGGTAGGCTCCGATATCTTCTGGAAAGGAATGGGATCGGGAGCATCAACGGCACAGATCGTATCTCCGATATGGATATCCGCGATTCCGGAAATAGCTACGATGGAACCGGCAGAAGCTTCGTTAACATCAACCTTTGCCAGACCGTCAAATTCATAGAGCTTGCTGATACGGACCTTATCCTGCTTGTCAGGGTCATGATGATTGACTACGATGGCTTCCTGATTAAGCTTGATGGTTCCGTTTTCGACTTTTCCGATTCCGATACGGCCCACATATTCGTTGTAATCGATGGTGGAGATCAGTACCTGTGTGGGAGCCTCGGGATCACCGGAAGGAGCGGGGATGTGCTCCAGGATGGTCTCAAAAAGAGCACTCATATCAGTCTCATCACCATCGGCCTCGCGGCGGCAGTATCCGTCACGGGCAGAGGCAAAAAGGAAGGGGCTTTCCAGCTGATCATCCGAAGCATCCAGATCCATAAAGAGCTCCAGCACCTCGTCTATAACCTCGTCACAACGAGCCTCAGGGCGGTCGATCTTGTTGATGCAAACGATTACGGGAAGATCCAGATCCAGGGCCTTCATAAGAACAAACTTGGTCTGAGGCATGGCGCCCTCAAAGGCGTCAACAACCAGGATAACACCGTTGACCATCTTGAGTACTCGCTCAACCTCGCCACCGAAGTCGGCATGTCCGGGAGTATCTACGATATTGATCTTGGTATCTTTATAAAACACAGCAGTATTCTTGGACAGAATGGTAATACCGCGCTCGCGCTCGATATCGCCCGAATCCATAACTCTTTCCTGAACCTGCTGGTTCTCTCTGAAAACACCGCTCTGCTTGAGAAGCTCATCCACCAGAGTGGTCTTGCCGTGATCTACGTGAGCGATTATTGCAACGTTTCTGATATTTTCCTGTTTCATATCTTCTCCTATTCCAAACGCGGTGGAGTGACAACTGTTTTATCGTTTATTTTCTGCAACTTGAGAATAATACCACAAAAATCGCTCAGGAGTATATGTAAAAATTATCCATACTATTTTATAAAACGCCCCGATATGTTATTATGTTTTGTACGGTAAAAAACCGCAGAACGTGAAAGGAAGACCACCCATGTCATTTGTTCATCTTCACACTCACACCCAATACAGTCTTCTTGACGGCTCCAACAAGATATCCGATTACGTAAAGCGCGTAGCCGATCTTGGTATGAATGCAGCTGCCATTACAGATCACGGTGTTATGTACGGTGTCATAGATTTTTATAAAGAATGTAAAAAGGCCGGGATCCGCCCAATCCTGGGGTGTGAGGTTTATGTTGCTCCGGGCTCCAGGTTTGATCGTGAGGGTGGCGGCAGCGGTGATGACAGGTATTATCACCTCATCCTTCTTGCGGAAAACAATCAGGGCTATGATAATCTGATGAAGATCGTTTCCATAGGTTTCGTGGATGGTTTTTATTATAAGCCCAGGGTGGATTTTGAGACACTGCAGCAGTATCACGAGGGGCTGATCTGCCTTTCTGCCTGCCTGGCGGGAGAGGTGGCCAGATATCTTGCCAGAGGCCTTTATGAAGAGGCCAAGGAGACAGCTATCCGTTACAGGGACTGCTTTGGAGAGAATAACTATTTTCTTGAGATGCAGGACCATGGGATCGATGCACAAAAAACTGTCAATCAGGGTCTTATGAGACTCTCAAAGGAGACGGGGATCCCTCTTGTTGCCACCAATGACTGTCATTATACCTATGCCGAGGATGCGGACGCTCATGACGTTCTTTTGTGTATCCAGACCGGCAAAAAAGTAACTGATACCGACAGGATGAGATACGAGGGCGGCCAGTATTATGTCAAAAGCCGGGAGGAGATGGAGGCGCTGTTTCCTTACGCTCCCGAGGCTATCGCCCGTACTCAGGAGATCGCCGACAGATGTGATGTGACCATTGTTTTTGGCGAGCGCAAACTCCCCAGGTATGATGTTCCCGAGGGATATGATGCCAAAAGTTATCTCCGTAAGCTTTGTCAGGACGGTCTTGAAAGACGTTATAAAAATCCGGGCAAGGAGCTCAGAGACAGGCTGGAGTATGAGCTATCTGTTATTGAGGACATGGGATTTGTGGATTACTTCCTGATCGTATGGGATTTTATCAACTACGCCAGAGTCCATGGCATACCTGTGGGTCCCGGGCGAGGATCTGCAGCGGGGAGTATGGTTTCGTACACAACAGGGATCACGGATATCGATCCCATCAAGAATCAACTTATCTTTGAGAGATTCCTTAATCCCGAGCGTGTATCCATGCCGGATATAGACGTAGATTTTTGCTATAACAGGCGTGGCGAAGTAATAGATTACGTGGTGGAAAAGTACGGTAAGGATTGCGTGACACAGATCGTCACCTTTGGAACCATGGCTGCACGCAATGCGATCAGGGATGTGGGCCGGGTTATGGACATACCCTATGCCTACACGGATATCATCGCTAAGTCCATTCCGGCTGAACTAGGCATTACCATCAAGCTTGCTCTTGAGAAAAATCCCGAGCTTCGTGACAAATATGAGACGGATGATGTGGCACGCAGTCTGATAGATACAGCTATCAAGCTGGAGGGACTGCCCAGACATACATCCATGCATGCGGCAGGAGTAGTTATCTCCGGAAAGCCTATGGATAGTTATGTTCCTTTGGCGAGAGCACAGGACGGTACTATCGTCACACAGTTTTCAATGACCACAATTGAGGAGCTGGGGCTTCTCAAAATGGATTTCCTGGGGCTCCGTACCCTTACGGTCATCAATGACGCAGTCAAGATGGTTGAGGAAGAAAAGGGAGTCCATATCGACTTTAATGAACTGGGCTATGATGATCCCAAAGTATACTCCCTTATTGGCAGCGGCAAGTGCGAGGGTATCTTCCAGCTGGAGTCTGCGGGGATGAGAAGCTTCATGAAGGAGCTTCGTCCCGAGTGCTTTGAGGATGTGGTGGCAGGTATCTCTCTTTACCGGCCGGGTCCCATGGACTTTATTCCCGATTATATTAAAGGTAAAAATAATAAAGACCAGATACAGTACGATTGCAAGGAACTTGAGCCCATCCTGTCTCCTACCTATGGATGTATAGTTTATCAGGAGCAGGTTATGCAGATAGTCCGGGATCTGGCAGGCTTTTCCATGGGTAAAAGTGACGAGCTCCGCCGTGCCATGTCCAAAAAGAAGCAGGCGGTTATGGATCAGGGCAGGCAGTCCTTTGTCTACGGAGACGAAGCCCAGGGTATCAGGGGATGTGTCGCCGGAGGAATTCCTGAGGATGTGGCAAACCGTATCTATGACAAGATGATAGACTTTGCTAAATATGCATTTAATAAATCTCATGCAGCCAGCTATGCTGTGGTTGCTTACCAGACGGCATATCTCAAGTGCTATTATCCGGTTCAGTTTTTTGCAGCCCTTCTGACTTCGGTGATGGACAACACTCCAAAGGTCACAGAGTATATCGGTGTCTGCAAATCCATGGGCATACCCGTTCTTCCTCCCGATATCAATGTAGGTCGCGGAGAGTTCGCTACAGACGGAGATGCCATCAGGTACGGTCTGGATGCCATCAAGGCTGTAGGCCGTCCGGTGGTGGAAAGGATAGTAAGAGAACGAGAATTAAATGGAAATTATATATCACTTTTCGATTTTATAGACAGGATCTCAGGCCTGGATGTGAACCGCAGAGCCATTGAAAACATGATCAGGGCAGGAGCGCTGGACTCCCTTCCGGGTAACAGACGCCAAAAGATCAATGAGTTCCCCGCATATCTTGACGAGATCATAAATGACAGGAAAAAGAACCTGGCAGGTCAGATGAGTCTGTTTGATCTGATGAGTGATGAGGATTCCGGCGGGATGTCTTCCCGTGACCGCAAGCTTCCCAAAGGAGAGGAGTTCCCCAGAGAGGTACTTTTGGCCGGTGAGAAAGAGATGCTGGGCATCTACGTCAGCGGTCATCCTCTGGACGATTACCGGGAGCTTATGGACAAAAACGTTACCATCCATTCCACTGACTTTGTTCTCTCAGAGGAGGATGGTATAGCGGTAAACGACAGGCAGGAGGGCGTGGTCGGCGGTATCCTGGTTGAAAAGACCATCAAATTCACCCGCAACAACCAGCCCATGGCCTTTATCACTCTGGAGGATCTTTTTGGAACCCTGGAGGTCATTGTTTTTCCAAAGACCTATGACAAGTATAAAGAGATCCTTTTGGAGGATGAAAAGCTTCTCATATCCGGCAGGGCCAGTGTGGAGGAAGAAAAAAACGCAAAGCTCATTGCTGATCGTATAGAACTTTTCGACGCTGTACCCCGTGAACTGTGGGTGGCTTTTGAGAATAAGGAAGAGTACGATAATGGACATACTGAACTTGAGAGCATATGTACGTCCCATCCGGGTAAGGATCGTCTTGTGATATTCCTTCGCAAGGAAAAGACATATTCACGTACGAATTATTATACACGCGCATCGGAGGATCTTCTGGTCCTGCTTCGTGGCAGATACGGAGAAGATAATATCTTTGCACGATATTCCAAGTACATGAAGATATAAAGGAGAACGGCTATGAGCGATACGCAATTTACCCTGAGTAAAAACAAATACGAAGAGCAGTTAAAAATCCAGGAAGAACAACAAAGCACGATTAGTGCCGAACAAATGCTGGACAAACTTACGCAGATGGATGATTTTATGACGTCATTTGCGGACCAGTCTTACCGGGTTCAATTTGAAAGCCGGGAAGAATTCCTTGAAGGGCAGAAGGTGATGTCCTCGGACGATGCTCTTGTGCAGTATTATGAAAAGAATGATCCCAAAATGCTTACCGGTCTGAAATCCAAATCCTTTATTAATATTGCCGGAAAGAAGTCCGAGAAGAAAAAGCTTCGTAAAAGTTTTTTAGAGGCACATACGGATAGATACAGGGAAATAGAGGGAGCTAAAGCATTTGCTAAAGAGGACACTTTAGAACAAAAAAAGAGCGGATTTCACGATACGTTTTATAATACCGTAGATGAAGCAGCGCAGGCACTAAAGAAAAAAGAGACGGAAGAGATCATGCGATATTACTATACTCAGCATAAAGAGATGGGAGAGCTTAATGCGCTGGAAGAAAAGGTCGGTAAACTGAATTACACGAAACGTCAGCAGCTTTTAAAAATGACGAGAAAGATGATGATCGATAACGATCTGGCCGGAGTAGATACAGAGGAGGTAAAAAAGGCTCAGGATAAATACATTAAGACACGTGATCCAAACGTAGGATGGGAGGGTTATCGGCTATACCGATCTGCCAGGGAGTTTGATAAAAACCATAGCGCTCCGGATGACACTGACAAGCGGGTTAAAGAAGCAAAAATCCACAGCACCGGTGAATTTAAGGAAAGAACCATAAACGCCTTTATGAAGGAAGTAAAGTACGCCATGAAAGACGGGAAAAAGGTTCCTGCATCCCCGCAGGATGCGGAAAATCTTCAGTTTAATAAGAAATGGGTGGATTCTATTTGTTCGGATAACGAGGATGACTGGGACTTTCGATTTGAGAGTATGCAAAAAGATTTTGATCAGGCCTGGGCAAAGTATTCGCCATATATAAAGGATTTTTTTGACGGAAAATTCGATCTCGAAAAAACGGATGTTGACATGATGGAGATTTATTCTACAGCAAAGAAATTTCTGTGCTTCAGTGGGGTATCAAGTGAAGAAGAAAGGACAGACTTCTTTAAAAGCAAGCGTTTTAAGAGTCTTCCCAAAGAAAAGCAGAATGAGTATGATCTAAAAAATGATCTGATGAACAATATATTGTTTAACTTTCAGTATAAAGCAAGCTTGAAAGGGCTGGACTTTAACGGCTTCAGACTTCCGGCAGAATCAGGATACAGTCAGGTTCCCGACATGCTGAGGCTTAATAATATGCTGCTAAAATCCAGGGAGAACGATGCAAGGGGGATATTATGATAGTAACAACGATCGGTGAAAGGACGTTCCCGCTCTTTGAATATATACTGACAGACGAGGCAAAAAACCGGCTGGCACCGGGTCCCGGAAGGAAGGAGGACACCTTCGGTCTTGGGGTATTGGACCCGGATGGCTTTCCCATGGGAGCGATCGCCATAAAATGCTATCCCCCCACGGCAGAGGTGATATCTCTGTACGTAATGGAACCTTTAAGGCGAATGGGTGTAGGATCCCAGCTTATGTTTGAGGCTGTAACGAGTGTGATGACACTACCGGAGATCGATGAACTTATCGTACCCTACAGCGAACGCCCGGGGAAAGATGAACTCACATCCTTTTTTCAAGGGATTGGCATGGACATCATTGATGTAGGCGCGGATTATAAAATAAAAGCAGCTGATGCGCTTTCATCATCGAAGCTTAAGTACAAACTGAGACAAAAGGCACTGGCGGAGCCGTGGGATAATCTTAAAACCGGGGCGAAAAAAATGCTTTTTAATGAGGGTGCGGGACTTAAGGATTATTATGAACATGGCAAGCTTCGCATGGATCTGGTATATGCAGCAATGGGCGAGGGATACAAAAGCTTGCGGGGCTGTATCGCCATGGCCGAGGAGGGCGACGAGCTGATCTTGGCATGGCTTAGAGCGGAGAATTCCCCGATCCTCATGATGGAGCTTTTGAACTGCGTTCTTCAGCGGATATCCGAAAACGGTGAGCAGGATAAAGTGATCCGCATTCCGACCATTAATCCCGCTTCCGATGCCATGGTGCAGGACCTGTTTGGAAAAAAACTCGAGGTGGAATACTACTCAAAAAGGGTAGTCTTTGATTTTGAAGAGGAATAACATGGATTATATTGACATTACAACAGATAATATAGATCGGTTTTTGCCTGAAGCTGATCAGTGGATCAAAGATAACATCAGCCGTGGCCGTTTCTTGGCGGTAGGCGCCGAAGAGAACGAAAGCGCCGCAGGGGCCATAGTGTACACGATACGGAAGGCCGATGAGGCCGATGGAAACATCGGTGTTTTGTATTATCTTTCCGGCGACGAGGCCGTCATGAAGATGCTTTTGGATGACTATGCTCTGCGTGTTGACGGACTTGATCTTCAGTACACCATAGTAGAGACTGCTGATCAAAAGCTTCTGGATCTATATACGGAGTATGGGTTCGATATGGAGGAAAGCGAGAGCATAGATCTGGTTTTTGAGGTGAAGGATCTGGATGATATTGCTTCTTTTAAGTCATTAAAACTCCCGTCTGCCATTCGTTCTTTAACGCAGATAACACCGATAGAGTTTCGGTATTTTCTTCAGGAGTATCGCGAAAAAGTTAATCTGAATCCCTATTTTGAGATTGAAGCCACTCCTATGAATTGGTATGACCCGGATGTATCCTGTGTATATACAAATGAAGATGGTATTGAGGCAGCGTTTTTGGTACACTATGATGGTAAGAGTACAGTTACTGCAGAACTTTTAGCGGGCTTTGGCGATGACTTTAAGGAGATGGTTACCTATCTGTTGGCATTCTCCTGTGAGTGTGCTTTATTTACCTATACTCCTGACACAAAGGTGATAGTGCGCCGGGATGGTAAGCAGATTGCCAAAATATGCAAGAACATCTTAGGTGATAAGAAGGGTTCGAAAACCTATCATGGAATTCTGATGGAAACAGAAAAGAAGGATTATTATGAGCTATAACGAGATGTACTACCAAAGAGTATTAGATGCTGAAACCGAGATGGGAGAGCTTGATGAGGCCATCGAGGAAGCGGTGAGCGCCTTAGCGCTGGATGCAGAAGGCAGAAACGAGCTGGAGAAGCTCTATGAAAGAAGGCTGTATCTTCAGTATGTGGCCGCAAGGACGTTTCATCCGTTTTCGGAATTCGGAAAGCTGTGTCTTAACAAGGCGAAGGAGATCACCGACGAATACGAGTCTGAGTTCGGACTTTTAACCACACGGATCACAAAGGACAATGTGGAGAGATTCAGAGGTTCACTTACCGTGGACCTCATGGATGACATCAGGACAGGAAAGTATCAGGCGATAGGTGCACTTCGTTATGACGAAGATGGTGTTAGCGGAGTTGGCGCCTTGGTGTATTTTGTGGATACTGATCGTCTGGACGACGAATATATCGTCAGGGTCAAATGGCTTTTTGTTAAAGAGAATTTCAGGAACAGAGGGGTTGCGACCTCGTTACTTGGAGGCCTTCTGGGAAGATGTCAGGCGCTTGAGACGGAGAACGTTTTATTTGAGGTACCGGCAAAGAAGGAATTGATCCAGCCGTATTATAAGCTTCTTTCCGACTGGCATTTTGATTTTGAGGCGGGACTCGCGCCGCAGTTATATCTGAAGATGAAAGATGTAGAGGCAATGGATGAACTATGGGATATGGCAGCCGATGTAAAGCCTCTTAAAAAGCTTCCTACGGACAAATTAAATTCTTTATCCGGCAAATTCGCAGATGATTACTATGATGGTGAATTGAGCTGTTATATTGCCAAAGGAGATACAATTCTCGGAGCACTTTTAGTCCGCCGTCTTCCCTCCGGTATGATACGGATGGAGCGTTTGGTGGGAGACTCAAAATATGTTGAGAACTTGCTTTCCTTTATGTTAATAAGTGCAAAGGATATTTGCGACGATGATACGATCGTAGAGCTTTTTGCGGAGTCGGAGGAGCTTAATGATTATTTCGATGCGTGTTACACGACCCATCTTCGTACCTTAGTGATGCTGGCGTCACTGCAAAAGCCCTATGGAATTAGTGATACAAGTGTAGTAGAAGCTGTAGAGATACTGGCTGAATAAGGAGATGTTTTAATATGAGTGAGTCAAATAATGAATTATTGCAAAAAGTGCAGAACGCGCAGCCACTCTTTAAAACCCAGGAGTTAAATGAGCAGGCGTTTAAACAGCAGGACGTATTCAAGGATCAGTTTAAAGAGCAGCAGCAGTTTAAGACTGTAGAGGAAGAGGCGACCAAGGAATCACATGAACAGCAGCTTGCAAGCAGCTTCAAGGTAGAAGAGGCGGAAAAGATCAAGGAAGACGGCGATGATCCACAGGAACCGGCTCCTCAGTTTGTCAGTCTGAATTATTCCGGGATATCTGTTACGACAGCAGATGATAAAAAGATGCAGGCGGTAAAGCGCGCTGTTGATTATTATCAGACGAGTAAAGGTGATGCAGATGAGGGGCTGGCTCTCGAGGCTGTCATCAAAGCCTGCAAGAGCTTTACCTGGGGCAAATTCTCACTTTTCTGTTCCGGAAAGACAAAGGCCAAACTAAAAGAGGTAAAAAAGGTTCGCGAAGATGCCGAAAGGGCCCTTGCGGAGTTTAAGCAAAAAGCGAAGGAAAATAATACAGAACCGATTCCGCCGAATGATGATTATTACGCACCGAGGATAGAGGCATATGTCTATGACAAGAGTGTGGAATATCCGGAGGAACTGACCGAGGCAGACAAAGAAAAGCAGATTAGTGACCGAGCAAAGGAGATCCAAAAAAAATACCATTTTGATGCTGCGCGGGCAAAGGAAACTGCGCAGCATGAGTTTGAGAATTACGGTGAGCAGAGCTCGGACAGCTATTTCAAGGAACGTTACATGACCAAGGAAGAGAAAATGTTCTTCGAAGTGGAAGAAGAAGTGGAGAAGCGGTTTAAGGATATGAGCTCCGTTAAGCGCTTCTTTACCAGGATCTTTGCAAAGGAAGAAATAAGGAATAAGGTCATGCAAGAAACCATTAAAAAAATGAGATTTGCATTTGGTTTCGCCTCTAAAAGCGAAAAGCCGAATCTGAACTTCAGTAAAAACGAATCGGATGGTGAGAGTACTTTCATTTAGACGGAGCTGACAGGGAGCCGGTGGAGAAGGCCTTTGAAGAAGTAATCGGGCAAAAGAAGAGGGACAAAAAGATATGAAAATAATAGAGATCACAAAAGAAAATGCAGAGGACTTTCAGGATTTTCTGGGAGAGGATCTTGTGGCAGATATGTCCAGAACCTTCTTCAATGGACTGGCTGCAACAGATGACAGTGGCACATGTCACGGCGTTTTGGTGTATGAGCTTTTGGGAGTGGATTCTGATGACGATACAAGCAGCAGGATCAGGCTTATTGCCGGTGACGACGAAGAGATCAAGGCCTCTCTACAGGATGAATACAGAAAGGCCGCTTCCGAGGCGGATGTAGGAAAGAGCTTTTTTGAAACATCCGAGTCGGAAGTAGCATCCTTCTTTGAAAAACTCGGCTTTTCAAAATCATCCGGCGAAAGCATGGAACTTACGATCACAGTATCGGAGCTTGAGAAGCTGCCTATAAAGCGTGATGTCAAGCTGCCGGACTATATCCAGAGTTTGGCGGATGTATCAGTGATACAGTACAGGAATTTTGTAAAAAAAGCGCTTATCAAGGGTACCAAGGGAGCTGTCGAGGATCTGGCATACCTTCCCCTCAGCTGGTTTAAGCGTGAGGTTTCGTCGTGTTCAGTCTCCGATGACAAGATAGACGGGGTACTTCTTATCAGAGAGACGCCGTCCGGAGAACTTCATCCGCTTTTATATACTGCATATGGTCCGGATTTTGTTAAAAACCTCAGTTTGATCCTGATCAACTCGGTTAATTATGCACTTGAAAACTATCCGCCGGATACCAAGGTCGTGATATACAGACACGATAAAAAGGTGCTTATGCTGGTGCACAAGCTTCTGGCCGGATATAAGGGCTCGGAGATCTATATGGGAACCAGAGAAGAGTAGAAAGGCGGGAGATGGCTATGGATATCAATGCGGATATGATAGTAAATATAGATCTTTATGCAGGAGCGCTTTTGGCCCTTTCGGGTGTCCTTTTTATGGCGCTTCGAACCACCTCTCTTAAGGACATAAGGAGTAAGCTTCTTATAAGTCTGCTAACTGCGGCGATCGTTTCAGGAGTCAGTGGTCTGGTGCTGTCACTGCTTCCGGCCGCGCAGTATGACAGCCTGGGACTTCTGGTGAGATTTTTGGATATGCTTATTGAGGTAGCGATCAATGTTCAGCTCATTGTTATTTTCTTTTACATATTGTATGAGATCTTTAAGAGCGCGGATTATGTAAAAAGGAAGTTTTTTAAGTACATAATTCCCGAGGTGATACTTGTACTTCTTCCTGTTTTGAATGTCTTTACTAATATACTCTGGTATTATGATGAGAATCATGAGTTATCCTACAGCTATCTTTATATGGCATATACGATTTTTCGGTATGCATTCCTGATCGCGGGGGTTGCTTTGTACCTCAGATTCAAGTCACAGGAGAAAAACGCGCGGCGCTTTAATATCTGGCTTTTAGTGATCCCGATGCTCATCGGTACTTTTTCGGAAAGCTTTACGGGCTACGGTGCATGGATGCTCTTTGGCACCATAGGTTATACGAATCTTTATATACTTGTCGCAAGCGAGATGGGCTACAGAGATCATGAAAGCGGCTTCTTTAACCGCCATTATCTGAAGCAGCTGTACGGACTTGTGGACAATGGCACTTATCAGCTTTCCAGTATAATCACCTACAAGCTTGCAGATGATAGTGCTGTGGAAAAGTTTGCGGACGCCATCAGATCGGTACTGCCGGATGAGTGCGATACGATTCGAATTGATGCGGGCAAGTTTGTTACGATATCTGAGTCTGCTGACCGCGGATATGTTTTCATGCTCAGCGAGGATGTTGCTATGATGGCAGAGGAAGCGGGACTGGAAGTTACTGTGGACAGCATCACGAGAGATAAAAATGAAATTCCGGCGGACTTTTTCATCGACAATATCAGGATAAAGAGGTAGGGAGGAGCAGTTTATGTCATTTTTAATACCCAGAGACTATGCCACAATTTTTCTTGATGGCGCCGTCATCACCTTGATGGTTTCGATAATGATAATGTCCTCGGAAACAAGAAAAAGAGACCGTGATGATGACAGATTCTTTTTTATTCTTCTTGTTCTCGGATGCGTTCTTGCAGTCAGTGAGATCATGGGTTATCTGTTTGAAGAAAAGACCCTGCCCGGCAGTTGGATCCTTTCTACGATAGGGATGACCGTATATTATCTTGCTTATATTATGACAGGAATCGTATGGAACCAGTATTGCAGGATCAGATTCAAGTTCAAAGGTATCTCGTCTGAGAGTATCATGCGTCCGGCGTACATACCGGGAGCGGTTATGATGGCTCTGGTGGTCATCAATATTTTCACGGGCTGGTTATTCAGCTACGATAAAAGTGCTTTCTATCACAGAGGTCCTCTGTACCTGCTGTTGCATGTTGCTTTTATTGTATATGTGGGTGTAGGCTTTTTTCATATTATTCGCTACAGAAACGCGCAGTCCGGCAAAACGG
>JAEELH010000076.1 GCA_016288825.1 Lachnospiraceae bacterium
GTCTCTCATATTGCGCGCTTTGAATACATCGTGACAGACAGCGAGCTTGAGGCCCTGGTCCTTGAAAATAACCTGATCAAGGAGCATAGGCCAAAGTACAACACCCTGCTCCGTGACGATAAGACCTATCCCTATATCAAGGTCAGCGTCAGGGAGCCTTTTCCCCGTGTACTTTTTGCACGCAAGGTAGATAAGGATGGAGCCAGGTATTTCGGCCCCTTTACTTCGGGCACAGATGTCAGGGCTACCATAGATCTTGTGAATAAATTGTTCGGACTTAGGAGCTGCAATCGGAAGCTGCCCGAAGCTATCGGCAAGGAAAGACCCTGCTTGAACTATCATATGGGACAGTGCATGGGACCCTGCAATGGAGATGTAAGTCCGGAATCGTACCGTGAAAAGGTTGAGGAAGCAATCCGATTTCTGTCCGGAAATACTGCTCCTGTCATAAAAGAACTGAAGGAAAAGATGCAAAGTGCATCTGAGGCCATGGAGTTCGAAAAGGCTGCAGCATACAGAGATCTGATCGATAGTGTAAAGTCCTGTATGGAAAAGCAGAAGATCACCGACACGGATGGCGAAGATAAGGATATTGTGGCCATGGCCGTGTCACAGGAGGATGCGGTGGTCCAGGTCTTCTTTGTTCGAGGCGGTCGGATGATAGGCAGAGATCACTTTTTTGTCAATATCAGACTGGATGAGGAGCCGGCAGAGGTTATGGCGGCTTTTCTCGAACAGTTCTATTCCGGCACACCCTTTATCCCGAGGGAGATCTACCTAAAGGATCCCCTTCCGGAGGATAGTCTTTTGGAAGAATATCTGTCGGGGAAAAAAGGAAGCAAAGTCCGGATCCATACTCCTCAAAGAGGGAAAAAAGAAAAACTGGTTGAGCTTGCGGAGAAAAACGCGGCACTTGTTCTTTCTCAGGACAAGGAAAGGATAAGGCGGGAAGAAGGCAGGACTATTGGTGCCATGAAGGAGATCGCGGATATTCTTGATATTCGGGATATAAGCAGGATGGAGGCCTTTGATATTTCCCACATCAGCGGCTTTGCTACCGTTGGCTCCATGGTGGTTTTCGAAAAAGGGAAACCCCTTCGAAGTGATTACAGGAAATTCAGGCTCAAGACCATAGAGGGCGTTGATGATTATGCGTCCATGAAAGAGGTACTGACTCGCAGGTTTACCCATGGCATGAAGGAACTTGACGAGGGAGAGGCAGAGTATGGAAAGTTTTCCAGATTTCCGGACATAATCATGATGGATGGTGGTAAAGGACAGGTCCATATTGCAGAGGAAGTTTTGTCCGATCTCGGACTTGATATTCCTGTTGCGGGTATGGTCAAGGATGATCACCATAGAACAAGGGGACTTTATTTTAATGACCGGGAGCTTCCCATAGACAGGGGCAGTGAGGGCTTTAAGCTGATAACAAGGCTTCAGGATGAGGCTCACAGATTTGCTATCGAGTACCACAGATCCCTTCGAAGCAAGTCCCAGGTCCACAGTTTTCTGGATGATATTCCGGGTATAGGACCGGCGAGGCGCAAAGCCCTCATGAAGAAGTATGAGGGGAGCGAAGCGCTTATGGAAGCATCTGTGGAGGATCTGGCTGCAACGGACAGCATGAACGCGGCAGCAGCCCAAGAATTGTACGATTACCTTCATCCGTCGGAGTGAGCAAATAGCCTTGAAAAATCCCGTAATTGTGATACTCTATTATGGAAACACCGATCACCGGGTGTTTCCATAATTGGTTTTCCCGTTTTTTGATTATCCCTAGTGCAGCCGTCTCCAAATAAGTGGACTTTATTACTTGCCTATTTTCCGCCCTGCGTCGTTGTCTTCGATCATCGTACCGCCCGGTACGCCTCACTCAGACGCCTTGCAGGATCGAAAAATATCCGGCATAAAAAGTCCAGGTATTTGGAAACGGATGCACTAGTAGTTGCGAGGGACTTGAATTGGAGGTGCAAATGACCGAGGGGGCAAAACTTTCCAAAATTGCTGAAAAGATGGGACTTGTTAACAGGACTCCCGATATAGATCTTTCCCAGTGCTATGTCAGACTGGCTGATATCAATCGCCCGGCATTGCAGCTTGAGGGGTTTTACGATCACTTTGAAAAAGACAGGATAGAGCTGATCGGTATGGTAGAGTATTCCTACCTTCATACCAAAAAGACCGAGGAAGAGAGGGCAGGGATCTACGAGACTTTGCTTGGGCACGGGATCCCCTGTGTTATCATCTGCCGTAATCTTCAGCCGGAGGATCAGTTTATTAGGATCGCTACGGAAAAGGGAGTTCCTATCCTTACAACAGAGAGAGGGACTTCGGAGTTCATGGCAGAGCTCATCTATACTTTGAGCTATGAGCTGGCGCCCACCACTACTCTTCACGGAGTGCTGGTTGATGTTTACGGCGAGGGTCTTTTGATCTCGGGTGAGAGCGGCATCGGAAAAAGCGAGGCGGCATTAGAGCTTGTCAGACGCGGACACCGACTTGTTGCGGATGATGTGGTGGAGATCCGTCGTATCAAC
Source organism: Lachnospiraceae bacterium (assembly GCA_016288825.1). Classification (GTDB taxonomy): domain Bacteria; phylum Bacillota; class Clostridia; order Lachnospirales; family Lachnospiraceae; genus Weimeria. The sequence goes on from JAEELH010000076.1 coordinate 2,541, forward strand.
GACAATACACTTATGGGCACGGCACCGGGTGTAACCAGACATATGATCGAGCTTCGCGGTATCGGAATCATCGATGTCAAGAGTCTTTACGGCGTTGAGTGTGTTAAGGATACGCAGAAGATCGACTTTGTTATCAAACTTGAAGACTGGAAGAGAGAGCGGGAGTACGACAGGATCGGCCTCAAGGACGAGTTCATGGATATCCTTGGGATCCAGGTGACCTGTCACAACCTTCCCATCAGACCCGGCCGTAATCTTGCAGTTATCTGCGAGACTGCAGCAGTTAACCATCGTCAGAAAAAGATGGGCTATAATGCTGCCGAGGAGTTGTATCGTAGGGTCAATAACAATATGGCCCAAAAGCAGGAATAGAAAGAAGGAAACAAAATGGACGAGAAAAACGCATGGAGCAAATACCCTGAGGGGCGCAAGAGAAAGCCCGTTATGGACTTTGCAGAGGAGTACAGACAGTTCCTCTCAAAGTGCAAGACAGAGCGTGAGTGTGTAACATACTTTGTTGAGAAGGCTAAAAAAGCCGGCTTCAAGGATCTTGATGAGATCATTAAAAAGAAGACAAAGCTTAAGGCAGGAGACAAGGTTTTCCGCAACAACAGAGGCAAGGGACTTGCTCTTTTTGTTATCGGAACCGAGCCTATCGAGGCCGGTCTTTCCATCCTTGGAGCACATATCGATTCTCCCCGTATGGACTTAAAGCAGGTACCTCTTTATGAGGATACGGAGATGGCGCTGCTGGATACTCATTACTATGGCGGCATTAAAAAGTATCAGTGGGTTACTCTGCCCCTGGCGCTTCACGGTGTCATTGTCAAGACAGACGGAACCGTAGTCAATGTTAATGTGGGTGAGGATCCCGCCGATCCCGTTTTTGGTGTGAGTGATCTGCTTATTCATCTTTCTGCTCAGCAGATGGACAAGAAGGCAGCCAAGGTTGTTGAGGGCGAGGATCTCAATGTCCTCATTGGAAGTATGCCTCTGGATGAAAAGCTCGCGGGCGATAAGGACAAAGAAAAGAAAAAGGAACTGGTCAAGGAGAATATCCTTCGGATCCTTGATAAGAAGTACGGCATAACAGAGGATGATTTCCTTTCTGCCGAGATCGAGGTAGTTCCTGCCGGTGAGGCAAGAAACTTTGGATTTGATAACAGTATGATCATGGGTCACGGTCATGATGATCGTGTTTGCGCATATCCTTCCTACAGGGCTATAGCTGATGCCAAGCCCGGCAAAAAGACCTTTGCTTGCCTGTTGGTAGACAAGGAGGAGATAGGAAGTGTGGGTGCAACAGGTATGGAGTCCAGGTTCTTTGAGAACACTGTGGCTGAGCTTGTTAATCTTACAGGTACCTATTCGGACCTTTCCGTAAGACGTGCGCTGGCTAATTCCAAGGCGCTTTCTTCAGACGTTAGTGCGGCATATGATCCAAACTATCCCAGCGTTATGGAGAAAAAGAATGCCTGCTACTTCGGCAAGGGACTTGTATTCAACAAGTATACCGGTGCCAGGGGCAAGTCCGGCAGCAATGATGCATCCGCAGAGTATGTGGGTGAGGTCCGTGCTATCATGGAAAAGGAAAAGGTATCTTTCCAGACCGCAGAACTTGGAAAGGTTGATGAGGGTGGTGGTGGAACCATCGCTTACATCCTTGGAAACTACAGCATGCAGGTTATCGACAGCGGCGTAGGTGTGCTCAATATGCATGCTCCCTGGGAGATAATATCCAAGGTTGACCTCTACGAAGCTTACAGAGGATATATGGCATTCCTTAAACTTGCATAGGAGAGACATCCATAGCAAAGCAAAGGAATCTTAACTTACAGACCGGATATTTCCGGGTACGTGAGGGATTATATATGATTACTGAGTCCGATATCAGACAGATCAAGGGCCTTATGAGTGTCGGATATGACGGGGAGCAGCGTTTGTTTCAAAATGAACCAATGTCCCGTCATACAAGCTTTGGTGCAGGAGGTCCTGCAGAGGTTTTTATAGATGCAACAGGGGAGGAGCTTCAAAGGCTTGTCCCCTTTTTGCGTGAAAAAGCCATTCCTTATATCGTTATCGGTGCAGGCAGCAATCTGCTTGTGAGTGATAAGGGTATTCCCGGAGTGGTTATATGCATCGGAAAGTGGATGATGACTTCAGCCATTCAGGATCCATGCATTGAGGCGGATAGCGGATGTCTTCTTCCGGTCCTTTCTAATATGGCAGCTGATAATGAACTGTCAGGGCTGGAGTTCGCGGCAGGGATACCGGGAAGCCTTGGGGGTGCGATCACTATGAATGCCGGAGCTTACGGCGGAGAGATATGTGATGTGATCGAGTCCGTAACCGTACTTGATAAGTCGGGCGGCCTGATCAAGATGAGCCCGGAGGAGTGTGGTTTTTCATACAGACACAGCATCTTTTTGGAAAGAGATGATCTTGTGATCACAGGTGCCAGACTTCGATTGGAAAAACGGGTTGGTGGAAAAGATGAGATCAAAGCCAAGATGCGTGAGAATATGGAAAAGCGTAAGTCCTCCCAGCCTATCGAATTCCGCAGCGCCGGGAGTACTTTTAAGCGTGTTGATACAGGAGCCGGAGATGCTGCAACCGATCGCAGACCGGCTTGGCAGCTTGTGCAGGAGGCGGATTGCAAGGGCCTTTCTGTAGGCGGTGCACAGGTTTCCGAAAAACACTGTGGGTTTGTGATAAACAAAGGGGATGCAACTGCAACAGATATTTACAGCCTTATTCAGACAGTGCGTGACAGGGTCAGAGAAAAGTCCGGTATCGTACTTGACTGTGAGGTCAGATTTCTGGGAGATTTTTCATGAAACTGCTTATATTAACCGGCATGTCCGGATCCGGAAAACACACAGCTTTCAAGATGCTGGAGGATATGGGGTATGATTGCGTAGATAACCTTCCGGTAGCACTGCTCAGGGACTTTGCGCAGTTGGCGGTAAAAAAAGAAGGCACAGAGAGCAGGGTAGCTGTTGGGATAGATATCAGGAGCGGAAAGAGTTCCATAGAGACTCTTATCGATGTTCTGGAAGAAATGAAAAGCGACGGCATGGCATATGAGATCCTTTATCTCGATGCTACCGATGAAGTTATCCTGAAGCGCTATAAAGAATCCCGAAGGACGCCGCCTCTTTCCCATGGAGAGAGGATAGAGGAAACCCTGAAAAAAGAACGTGATACCATGAAATCCCTTCGTATGAAAGCGGATTATGTAATTGATACTTCTCACCTTTTGACAAGGGATCTGCGGGAGGAACTTTCCAGGATCTTTTCTGAGAAAACAGGCTATCAGAGCATGTATATCACGGTCCTTTCTTTCGGGTATAAGTATGGGATCCCTACGGATGCGGATCTTGTTTTTGACGTGCGGTTTTTGCCAAATCCCTATTATGTGGATGAACTCAGGAATATGACCGGTAATGATGAGGAGATCCGGTCTTTTGTCATAAGAGACGCTATCGGAGAGACCTTCCTTGAGAAACTCTCGGATCTTATTTCTTTTCTTGTGCCCCAGTATATTTCAGAGGGCAAAAATCAACTGGTCATAGCTTTTGGCTGCACCGGCGGCAAACACAGGTCGGTTACGGTTGCCAATGAGATCTATTCACGCCTTTCCAAGGCCAGGGATATCGGCGTGCGTATCGAACATAGAGATATTACAAAGGGTAAGCAATAATGTCTTTTTCTTCACAGGTTAAGTCTGAACTCCTGGAGGTCATTCCGAAAAGTACCCACTGCCGTCTGGCTGAACTGGCGGCCATGGAATCTCTTTTGGGCAAAATGCGCAAAAAAATGAAAATTCCATGATATCTTTGGAGGCCGAAGGAGGCGAAATTTCCCGCAAATACTTTACTTTGCGAAAAAAAACAATTAGTATAATAGAGGCTCGGGGCGGTTATCTGGTTGCTCCGGGTGAGGCGGTGGACGATCAGATGTTGCAGCAGACCTGCTGCAAGTGCTCATTTTTAAGGGGCGCTTTTTTATCTGCGGGATCCATCAGCGACCCTTCTAAGGGTTATCATTTCGAGATAGTTTGCAGGAGCGAGGTTCAAACGCAGCAGATCATGCGTGTTCTTTCCGCTCTTTCTTTGACTCCGCGTATGACCGACCGCAAGGGCAAGTATGTGGTGTATCTCAAGGAGAGCGAACAGATCATAGAGGCGTTGGGGCAGATGGGTGCCCACAGGTCACTTATGGAACTTGAAAATGTCAGGATCCTCAAGGACATGCGCAACGACCTCAATCGCAAGGTAAATTGCGAGGCGGCAAATATCTCAAAAACAGTTGGAGCAGCTGTAAGGCAGTTGGAAGACATCAGGTTTTTGGCAGAGAGCGGAGCCCTCGGCTCACTTCCGCCGAATCTGCAGGAGGCAGCCAATCTGCGTCTGGAAAATCCGGACATGCCGCTTCTGGAACTTGGAGCACTTTGCGATCCTCCCGTTGGAAAGTCGGGGATCAACCACAGGTTCAGAAGGCTTTCGGCCGCAGCAGACAAGATCAGGAATAAATAAAGGAGCACTTGTTACATGAAAAAAGATGTTGTCATTCACATGTCAGATACCATGGAGGCTACACCTATTGCACATCTTGTTCAGCTTGCTAACCAGTTCAGTAGCAGTGTATATTTCGAGATGGATACCAGACGGGTCAATGCCAAAAGTATTATGGGCATGATGAGCCTGATCCTTTCTTCCGGAGATGTTATTACCATCAATGCAGAGGGAGAGGATGAGGAGAACGCAGTTGTAGAACTGGAGAAATTTCTTACGGAGTAAAAGTTATGAGACGTCGGGTTCTGTTTATATATAATCCCCATGCGGGAACAGGCCTGGTGAGGTCGGCACTTTCCGATATACTAGATACTTTTGCCAAGGCTGATTTTGAGATCGTTGTTCATCCGACCCAGTACAGAGGTGATGCAACTGTTGTTGTCAGAGAGCATGCCGCCGAGTACGACAGGATAGTTTGTGCGGGTGGAGATGGCACTCTTGATGAGGTTGTTTCCGGTGTTATGGAGTCCGGTGTCGACGTAGAGGTGGGTTATCTACCTGCCGGCAGTACCAACGATTATGGAAACTCACTTGGTTTGGACAAGGACCTTCGCTATGCAGCGCAGACCGCTGCGAGCGGCAGGCCTTTTTCAGTTGACATAGGTTCTTTTAATGACAAATACTTCATTTACGTGGCCGCTTTCGGAATGTTTACAGAAGTATCATATCAGACTCCTCAAGAGATGAAAAATGTCTTTGGACATGGTGCATACATTATGGAGGCTGTCAAGCAGCTGGCTGATATTCCGTCAGTAAGGCTTCAGGTCGAGTGTAATGGTGAGGTTATCTATGGAGAGTTTATTTATGGGATGATCACCAATGCCACCTCTGTCGGAGGTATTTCAGGCATCATTCCGGGAGATATTTCGCTCCATGATGAAAAATTCGAGGTGACGTTGGTACGCATGCCTGCAAACCCGCTGGAGCTTACAGAGATCGTGTCGTTCTTTGCGGGGACGTCCAGAGATACGAATCTTGTCTATAATACCCAGACAAGTGATATCAAGTTTACCTCTAAAAAGCCGATCCCCTGGACGCTGGACGGCGAATTCGGCGGAGAGCATGAAGTTGTACGCATCAGAGTGATCCCAGGTGCGGTTAATATCATTGTTGAGTGAGTCAGCTGGGCAACAATATTTGTCATTTCGAGCGTAAGCGCGAGATGACATTTTTTTTAAGGAGAAAGGATACAATGAATATTGCAGTATATTTAGGTTCACTTTATGGTAATGATCCCATATATCTTGAAAAGATCCGGGAACTCGGAACCTGGATCGGCCAAAACGGTCACACCCTGGTCTATGGAGGAAGCAAAGTGGGACTTATGGGTGAGGTTGCGGATGCGGCCCTGGTAGCCGGTGGATATGTTATTGGTGTGGAGCCCCAATTTTTCATAGATGCAGTGGTACAGCACGAGGGTGTGCAGGAACTCATTTCCACGGAGTCCATACCGGAGCGTCGCAGCAAGATGATAGAGCTTTCGGATGCATTCATTGCCTTTCCCGGAGGAACAGGTACGCTTGAGGAGATTTCCGAGATCATGTCCATGGAACATCTGGGCCATACCTCTGCTCCATGCATCATCTATAATTTGGGCGGATATTACGATTCTCTCCGCGAACTCCTTACACATATGGTGGACCAGGGCTTCCTTCCTGAGGCGTCATTATCCAAAATAAAATTCGCCTCGAACCTGGACGAAATAACCGGTATATTATGTTCCTAATTCCCATATTTTGTGGTAGAATAAAACTCGTCTAGGGTTGTTTTAACCAGTACACCATGCGTACCGCAGGGTGGGAGGTATCCGTGCGGGAGCCGTTCGGGTAGCCAGATAATCATACAAGGGAAAGTGAAATAAATGCCGGTTACTTATTATGAAAATTACTCGCCCGTAGGAGACGTCCTGGTTCTTGCCATATCCATCGTCTTCTTTATTTTGATCAGGGCAGCTTATATTAACAAGCAGAAGAACTACGCTATCTTTTTGCGCATTCTGATCCTTCTTCCGGTTGCGGCCGTCTGCAACATGCTATTTCATATTTTTATGA
>JAEELH010000077.1 GCA_016288825.1 Lachnospiraceae bacterium
TATTAAGAGAACGACAAAGCTGATACTTGCGGTAACACTTCACAACATACCGGAAGGCATGGCTGTTGGAGTGGTGTATGCAGGGTTTTTATCCGGCAAAACAGATGTAAGTATGGCAGGTGCCCTTGCGCTTGCCATAGGCATAGCGATCCAGAATTTCCCCGAGGGCGCGATCGTTTCAATGCCGCTTTTGGCAGAGGGGATGAGCAAAAAGAAGACGTTTTGGATGGGTGTTTTGTCAGGGGCGGTGGAGCCCGTGGCTGCTTTGATCACCATAGCCGCAGCGAGTACCCTTGTGCCGGCGATGCCGTATCTTTTGGCTTTCGCGGCAGGTGCGATGATGTATGTTGTTGTGGAGGAACTGATCCCGGAAATGTCAGAGGGTGTACATTCAAATGTTGGGACGATAGCTTTTTCGCTGGGCTTTGTTCTAATGATGATCCTTGATGTTTCGCTGGGGTGATGGTTTTTGAAGGATATCTCCCGGTTCGACCAAGAGACAGCAGGAGAGGGAGGCGCGTATGAAGTCTATTTTGATCAAGGATACGACAAGAGAAGAACGGGAGGAGATCATCAAGTCTTCTCTTGATTGTGGAGGAGGGTGTGAAAACTGTTCCTCCTGTTGGCTTGGAGGTGGTAGTCCATGGGATATTTATCAAGACTACATTGACGGTAAGCGGGAGATCAGCGAGATCAACATGAGTTATATGGAGCAGTATCGTCAGGATAGGCAAATAAAGTAATGGAGGCACAGATGGGCAATCCACCGGAAGTGGCAGATTCTACTGTCGATGATAGAAGAGAATATATCAAAAAGAGGTTCCCATGTATTGCAGATTGTGATATGTGTGGCTTATGTAAGGTGTTTCACGGCAAAGATGCGGAACGCGCTTATGAAGATTACATCCTGGGGAAAAGATCATTTATGGAAGTGTCTGCGGATTATAGGTAGAGTGTATAGAAATGGAATATCTTGATATAGTTGATGAGAACGGTAAACCTACCGGGGAAACCGTCGAAAGGTCATATGCTCATAAGTACGGAATCAGACATAGGACGGCACATGTTTGGATCGTTAGAAAAACTGAAGCCGGAGTTGATATTCTTCTTCAAAAGAGGGCTATGATCAAAACATTTCCGGGATGCTACGATATTTCAAGTGCAGGACATATTCAGGCCGGAAAGGAACTGAAAAATGATAACCAGAGACGAAGCATATGAACTACTCAAAAAGTATAACAAAGATCCATTTCACATTCAGCATGCGCTTACAGTTGAAGCTGTCATGAAGTGGTACGCGAATGAACTTGGATATGCTGACGAGGCGGAACACTGGGGTATAGTGGGACTTCTTCACGATATAGATTTTGAACTTTATCCGGAGGAGCATTGCCTGAAAGCACCGGAGCTTCTGAAGGAAGGCGGTGTGAGTGAAGACATAATCCATTCCGTATGTTCGCATGGATATGGGATAACTGTTGGCTGTGGCGTGACGATAGATGTTGAACCGATTCATGAGATGGAAAAGGTTCTTTTTGCTGCAGATGAGCTTACGGGCCTGGTGTGGGCTGCTGCACTTATGAGACCGTCAAAGAGTACCAAGGATATGGAGCTTAAATCCTTGAAAAAGAAATATAAGAGCAAAGGATTTGCTGCCGGTTGTTCAAGAGAAGTCATCGAGCGAGGAGCAGATCAGCTCGGTTGGGAGCTTGACAAATTGCTCCAGATGACGCTTCAGGCTATGGCTGCAAGCGAGGATGTTATTAATGCACAGATGGAAGCATAGTTAAAGGATGGTTACATCACACAGTATTTAACGCAGGAGGTTTACGGATGAAGGTACTTATTCTTAATGGCAGCCCGAGGGCAAATGGAAATACAACTATCGCTGTAAATGAAATGGTCAAGGTCTTTTCAGATGAGGGTGTGGATGCGGAAGTTGTCCAGTTGGGAAACAAGGACATCAGAGGCTGCGTCGCGTGCAATAGTTGCGGCAGTACCGGCAGGTGTGTTTTTGATGATGTTGTAAATGAGATCGCTCCTAAGTTTGAGGAGGCAGACGGTCTTGTGGTTGCTTCGCCTGTATATTACGCATCTGCAAATGCAACCTTGATCGCATGCCTGGACAGATTATTCTACAGTACGAATTTTGATAAAAGAATGAAGGTAGGGGCAAGCGTCGCAGTTGCAAGACGCGGGGGATGCTCGGCAACTTTTGATGAGCTGAATAAGTACTTTACTATCTGCGGGATGCCGGTTGCATCCAGTCAGTATTGGAACAGCGTTCACGGTAGAGAGCCGGGACAGGCCGAAAAAGATCTTGAAGGCCTCCAGACAATGCGTGTCCTTGCTCGCAATATGACATTCCTTATGAAAAGTATTGCTCTTGGTAAGGAGAAGTTTGGCCTTCCGGAAACGGAGGAACATGCGTGGACACACTTTATTGACTAAAAATGTGTCTTTAAAACGGAAATACGTGGAGGACAGATATGTTTTGGGATAAGATTTCACCGCTATATGATCTTTTTGAAAACGTATATAATGGCAAAGTTTATACAGGCACCGGGAAAAAGGTAGCAGAACTGATAGAACCATCTGATGTTGTACTGGAACCGCAGCAGTGAAATTCATTTCTCTTTTGGGGGCAGATTTCAAGCAGCAGTTTGATTTGGATACATACAAGAAGTTTTTTGATGATATGGGCTACAAAGATGTGGAATATCATGTGGTGGACGGGCGTATGCCTTGCGCTATAGCGGTGATAACCAAGATGTGGTTATGAAGGGAAGAAGACAATGAATATCCAGATTTTCGGAACAAAGAAATGTAACGATACGAAAAAGGCAGAGCGCTTTTTCAAAGAGCGTGGCATCAAGTACCAGTTCATCGATATGAAGGAAAAGGGGATGAGCAAAGGCGAATTCAACTCCGTTGCTCAGGCCAATGGCGGCATGGAAGCCATGATCGATCAGAATCATAAGGA
>JAEELH010000078.1 GCA_016288825.1 Lachnospiraceae bacterium
TCCACCTCTAACGGAGGAGGGGGAAGTGGTGGCTGAGTATGTTTTTCAGATTGAAAGGTCTCGCTGCTCTCGTGACAAGGCCGGAAATTGTCCCTACGGAAACGAAGTCGGAACCTGCTTTGGTTTCTGCTGGAGAGAGATTCTTCATGAATTTGATGAAAGAAAGCGGTATCGAGATGGCAAAGAGCAGGAGGTACAAGGAAATGAGCAACATTGAGGTTATCGGGATCGATCATGGCAACAGCCAGATCAAGACCATAAATGAGATCTTTCCTACGGGGATAAAAGAGATCTCGACGGAGCCGCCCTTCTTTGAGGATGTCCTTGAGATCAGGGAACGATACTACAAGATCGGGGGAGAGCGGCTTGAGGTAAAGAACACGAAGTCAGAGGACGAGGACTTTAAGAGGCTGACCTATGCAGCAGTTGCAAAGGAGCTTAAGCACAGGAAATTACAGGATGCAAATATAGTCCTTGCAGTAGGACTCCCGCCCACGAGGTATGGCGCAGAGAAGCAGTCCTTTGTAGAGTATCTTAATAAGCCGGAGGAAGTATCCTTCTTGTATGAGCAGAAGCCCTATCACATCACGGTTGCAGGGGTAATGGTATTTCCCCAGTGTTTCGCAGCAGTTGCGGACATGATCCCTGGGATGGATTCCAAGGTTGTAGCAGTTGATATCGGATCATGGACAGTTGATATCATCCCCATCATCAACAGGAAACCCGAGACGGGAAGCGAATGCACCATCAACGATGGCATCATCCCGTGTATGCGTGATATCCAAAACGAGAGCGTTCGTCTTTTCAATGAAAAGATAGAGGAGTTCGCGATACAGGAATATATCATGACAGGAAAATGCAGCCTGCCCAAGGAGTTCAAAACAGTGATAGATAAGAAGCTCCATGCTTTTGCTGAAAAGATCATGAAAGTGATCAGGGAGCAGGGCTACAGTCTGCAGACCACACAGTTTATCTTTGTCGGTGGTGGAGCAGGTATCATCAAAAACTTCGGCGGGTACCAGCAGAACAATATCCGCTACAGGCTTGATGTAAGGGCAAATGCCAAGGGATATGAGACCCTGGCAAAGATAGCGCTCAAAAGGGGGTAGGCAAGTATGAGTGATACGCGGAATGCTGTTCGTCTCACATTTAGGCTTAACCTCGACAACCAGACGCATTACAAGATCTACGAGGTACTGCATAATCTGGATCCGGTCATCTATAAGTCCATGAACCAGTTTATGATAGATGCGTTGGATGACAAGATAAACAGGCATGATATCACACCTGTGAGTGATCCCGGAGGAGATGAGGGTTCTAAACCGGTACGAAAGAGTGATCTTCCGGAGATAGAGGCCGGCATTGAGGATCGGGTTACAAGAAAGGTTGAGACCTGGGTCTTTGAGATGATGTCCAAGGCATTATGGGGCGGACGTCCTATAGAGCCTGTACCCATACAATTAACAGAAGAAAAAGAGGATACAGTATCAGAAGATACACTTGATGATGTATTAGGCGACCTTGCGGCAGAGTGGGCCGACAACAGCTGAAGGGAGGTATCAGCATGAGGAAGTTAGGAAGCATACTTCTTACAATAGCAAAGTGGATACTTAAAGTGATCTTAACGATTTTATGGCTCGTGCTGGAGGGACTGAAAATCCTGCTGCTCCTTTTTGGCTGTGTGCTTAAGCTCTTTTTGTCGCTTATTCGTATTACAGTCCCATAAGGAAAGGAGGGATGGCTTATGTTGCGACTTTATCGTGACTACAGGAAGAACCGAAGATTAGCCAGGTATTATTTCGGACTTAGAAACATGCTGGCAGCTTAAAAGGAGAAGAAAATGAACATGACACGGGATTCACCCCAAAGGTAAGATGCCCGTGTAAGGTCTGCACCGGATGCAGGCAGCCACGGACATGATGTGCCTGCTTTCCGGTGGGAAAGGACAGGTACATATTATGATAAAGAAGTTAACAGCAGTTCTTTTATCGGTAGCACTGATCCTCGGATGTGCCGGGGAGGCACAGGCTGCAAAGTATAAGCCGAAACGCTATGATCCGGATAAAGTCGTGGCAAAGGCTATGAAGCTTTGTATCAAGGGCGGTATGATATCCACTGCAGACAATCTGGATGACCTTCTTGAAGAGGGCAGGATCACGCAGGAGGAATATGACGATTACTATCCTACGGACGGGCTGGGTTATTACAGCGTGTTCGTTAACACGGATCTTAAGAAAGCCACCACTATTGGCGGGAGGAGGCTTAAGAGTGTGAACGCCATAGCAAAGCATATCGCGGGTATGTTGCTTCTGGAAAAGGAGCCATACTTCTATATTGAGTATACCGGCAAGACGAAGTATGCAGGGAACACTTTCTACGAGTTCAGATGCTACAGATAACAGAATATGAAGATGAAAAAGAGGGAAGTAATGAGCCTGGGGCTTGTTGCTTCCCTCTTTTTTGGTTAGGAGGAAAGAATTGAAGACATATATTAAGAGGATAATGGCAGGCTTGCTTGCCTTATTGACGGTACTCACCGGAATCTGGTCAAACGGTGGGGCGACCTTTGCGGCCAGCAAGACTGCTAATATCGCATTTTGGTACGCATCCACCAAGGATTCCGGTGTTATCAAGGAACTTAAAGCCGGTTATGACCACGGCAAAGTCCTTTACGCAATGCTGGATGGTCATTCAGCTTACTGTATGAACTACGGTCTGTCTGCAAAGGGCGGCCAGCTCATGAACAGCTATCCAAAGCCCAAGACAGATCTTACGGAAAAGCAGGAAAAGCTGATGACATACTGCCTTTACTACGGATTTTCATCCACATCAACATCCCAGCCCAGCAATTCACAGTGTGATAAGTATATCGCAACCCAGGCTGAGGTGTGGATCATCGAAAAGAAGATCTTTGGTAAGTCCAGTGCGGATTCGGTGGCAAAGAAACTGTGTAACACTGCACCCGATCCTTCCGCTTCTTATGCGTATTATGAGAAACTGAGGGATAAGATCGACGGAGCTTACAATGCTACAGTTCCCAGCTTTTCAAAGAAAAAGAAGTCCGATGCCAAGACCTATGTTTTGAATTGGAACGCTGATAACAAGCGCTTTGAAAAGACACTTACGGATTCCAAGGGTGTCCTTAAGAACTTTGATTTCAAGATCGA
>JAEELH010000079.1 GCA_016288825.1 Lachnospiraceae bacterium
AATCTCCATTTTTGTACCTGATTAGATATCATAAATAAATATATTTAGTATAACAACAACATTTATTACTTTCTTTATAAGGCTAAAAAGCCCACAAATAATGGCTTTGCAGGACATTTCGGGTACGGTTTGGGAGAAAGAGCGGTATGGATCAGAGGTAAGTTCGGTAGGATAAAGGCGCAAGATCAATACAAAATAGGAGATGATCGGATAGATTCTCCGTTTTTGTACCACAAATACAGCCGGATAAATGGAAAATAAAGCTTATCGGAGATGGTTTTTAGCAGTATCGAGGCCGTCTCCTTTTTTGTACCTGAAAGGAAACCGCGTATTTACGCTTTTGAGTACAAAAAGGGAGATTGTTGAGTGAAGTCTCCACTTTTGTACCACAAAGAGAAGATCCAGTATTTATGGGGCTTTAGAGGAACTCGATATTGCTTGCAAAATTGATTAGGTACGAAATAGGAGAGTGGAAGGATTTCTCCTTTTTTGTACCTGAAAGAAGAGCCTTTAAAATACGCAGGTGTGACGAAAAAGGATTCCAAATAGACCTTGTGGTTATGGGAAAGAAGACTTTGGTACAAAATGGGAGAGATTTTTCTCCGAATTTGTACCTGATAAATGGCAGTATTTTTTATGGTAAATATGTCAAAACGTCGCAAATATAGGATATCTGAAGAGAACTTTGGTACAAATCAGGAGATAGGTAGGTACAAAAAAGGAGAATGATAGGTATAAAATAGCAGAATTGCCGAAAATGTGAAGGATCATTGATAAAAAACATTGTTTCGGGTACAATATGGGAGATGGATTTTGGTCCAATATGGGAGAATCTTTTATGAAAGCACACAACGGAACCGAAGTTATGGACAAGCCGGGCTACGATCTTATAGTAAAGAAGTCCAACGAGTTTGTCCAGGCAAAATATAAGACAACGCTCCTTGAGCAGAAGATAGTGGCCATAAGCCTTACCCGTATCGAGCGGGATGAAAAGGGGCATCTTAAGGCTACCATACTTCCTACAGAGCTTAAGTCTCTGCTTGGAAGGGAAAAGGATTCTTCTCATATCTACGAAAAGCTAAAAGAACTATCCGATGCCATGACAGGCCATACTATCGGTATGGAGGATGGTAAAGGAAACTTTGAGTTCTTCAGTATGATCACAAACGCCAAATATATAAACGGCGAGTTCTCGATAATCTTCAATGATTCCATGGAGCCTCATCTCAGGGGCCTTAAGACACATTATACGAAGTACAGTCTTGCAAATGCGCTCCAGCTAAAGAGCAATTATGCTTTCCGTATGTACGAGCTTATAAGGATGGATTCATATCTTGTTACGGAAGAAAACCCTATTTACTCCCATACATATTCCCTGGCAGAGCTGAAATTCATGATCGGTATCCTAAATGTTGATGAAAAGGGAGTCCAGGTCGTTAAAAAACGTGGCGGAAGCTGGGACGAGATGGCTGCAGCCGCAAAGGAAAAGCAGTTTGAGCAGTGGGGCAACTTCAAGAAGAAGGTGCTAGATAAAGCAAAGACAGAGCTTGATGAGGTGGCAGACTACTCCTTTGATTACAGTACCGTTAAGGGCGGAGTCGGAGGCAAGGTAAAGAAAGTCATCATCCATGTTTATAAGAACGATCTTGATAAGAATGCGCTTGATGCCCTTATTGCCAAGGAAAAGAGGGTAGAAGCAGCCAACGGACGGTACATGCAGCTTGAGATGCAGCCTATCTCAAAGGAGCTTCTTAAGTACATTGATCACAACGGACTTACAGAACAGGATCTGGCGGTGCTATTAACGGATGCAGGTTATGATGCATGGAAGGTCATAGATGCCATAGAAGCGGCGGATCTTAAGCCCGGCATCAAAAACTATATGGGATATCTTAGGGCTTCGCTGCAGAACGGATATGTGGAAACTCCCGTGGTCTACGGTTCAGCTGAGATCGGAAGGAAGGCCAAGGAAGCAGCTACGGCACAGGTTAGGATGACGGAAGCTGATAACAATGCAACAGCGGCAAGGATCTGGGAAAAGGCAAAAGAAAAGCGTACCGAGAAGTTTGATGCGTTCCTTGAATTCCTTATGGAAAACGGCCTTGAGCTTGCTTCATTCGAAGCGGTTAATGAGCCATATGAGTGCGGCACTAAGTTTGTAGACTGGTGTGCAGGTAAAGATATAGAGCTGTTTTAGAAAAAGAACCGTGCCAGTGGGGTTAATAGGCACGGTTTCTTTTATGGGGATGTGGTTAGCGGATCCCCGTGACTACAGGGATTATTATAGCATTTTGGGGACGTTTTAGTAAGATATAAGATGCTTTGTTTCCGAAAAATGGAAAGCAAAGTGGCGGATTTTTTCGGGTTTTCCATGGACTAAGATAAAAGCCAGGAGTTATGCGGGATTGGCCTCTTGGTGGAATGATGTTTTAACTAGCAAAGGAGGCAGACATCGTGATCGCAATGTTTATCAATGAATTAGTTGGAGCTCTGGTTCAGTTAATACTGTTTTCACTGATCCCGGTTATCTTTTGGCTTATATTTGCCAGAAAGAAACAAAACTTTTTTGACTGGATAGGATTAAAAAGGATAAGACACGAAGGAAAACTGTGGGTCACGGCTTGCGAGATTCTTATTGCGACAGGATTATATATAGGCTTAGCGGTATTGGCAGTAAGATTTCTTCCCGAAGGAGTTACTACGGCCGGCAGCGACTTTGCGGGTAAAGGTTTTGCCGCATTTCCGGCTGTGCTGGCTTATGGATTGATCCGCACCGGATTATCGGAAGAAGTGGTCTTCAGAGGGTTCCTGTTAAAACGTTTCGGTGAAAAGTTTGGATTTATCGCCGGCAATACCATACAGGCGGTCTTGTTTGGAATGATGCATGGGATCCCGTTTGGATTATCTACACACAATATACCTGTAGCGATAGTAATGACTTTACTCCCCGGAGCTTTTGGATGGTTCCAGGGATGGATGAATGAAAAAAGATTTGGGGGAAGTATAATTCCAAGCTGGCTGCTTCACGGAACAGTCAATGTCATAGTAGCGGCGCTGTCGTTATGATTTCTTTTGAAGAACAGACTGACCGTCGTGTGTTGAGGTTGTTGGGATGAAAAAGACGATCCTTTGCTATGGAGATTCAAATACATACGGCTACATCCCTGAGACAGGGATGCGCTATCCTAGGGATATAAGATATCCTGGGAAGCTACAGCTTCTTTTGGGAGATAACTATGAGGTAATAGAGGAGGGCTGTAACGGACGGACCACGACACATGACGATCCCGTGGACGGATGGAAGAATGGTCTTGATTACCTTAGGCCGTGCCTACATTCTCACAGGCCCATTGATTTAATCATCCTGATGCTAGGAAGCAATGACCTTAAGGATACATTTCATCTTTCTGCAAGAGAGATAGCTGACGGGGCTGGTGTGCTTATTGATGTTATAAAGGATTTCTTGCAGGAAAAACAGGGATACGTGCCAAAGATCGTCCTTGTATCGCCTCCCCAGATAGGAGAGAAGATAAGCGCCTCTCCTTTTTACGGGGCGTTTTATGCGGATGCCATT
>JAEELH010000080.1 GCA_016288825.1 Lachnospiraceae bacterium
CGTCTTCTATCTCTTTAAGACCACTGTATAACATAAGCGTGCTGGCATAATCGGAAGCATATGTGGATTCCTGTCCGGCAAGTTCCTTAGATCCGGGGATTATGTCTGTCTTATCGGTTGAAACTATGGCATCCCTGATGGTGCATTCATCGTCAAGGACATCTTTTATCGTGTATTCCGGTTTAAAAGCAAAGCCGCATATTGTATCTGTTGTATTTGACTGAGGATCAAAGTCCACAATAAGCACTCTTTTTCCTGCAAGTTTAAGGCCGGCTGCCAGATTCTGGGCAGTTGTGGATTTGCCGACGCCGCCCTTTTGGTTGGCTATGGATATGGTCTGCATTGATTATTCCCTTCTGTGTGGTGTATGATAAGTATATGACATCGCTCATATATAGTTGTCTACAAAATATAATATATCATAAAATATATGATAAGGCAAGTATAAAATATATGCATAACATAATATGCGAATAAGATAAAATATAATTTAAATATATATGCAAATGTAAATATAATACACTAGAAAATATATAGCAAACATATGATAAGTATATGATGTACATGATATATAATATATCATGCATACAATAACAGATTATAAATATAGGATATCACATATTTATAATACATAAACATATGATATGCATGTGATACCGTCTCATATAAAATATAACATAAATTATATGAGAAATGCATGATGTATTGGAGTTTTGCTGTTGAAATGCCCTGGTCTTTGGTATATAAAGTAAATGATATGGTTATAATACGGAAAATAAGAGGAGAATTAATGAGAAGAGAAGAATTCATGAGAATATACGAACTGCTCGATACAGTAAGCCCGGTACCGTTTGATTGCGGAAGGATATGCGGGGAGGAATGCTGTAATGGCGGGGATGAAGAGATAGGGATATATCTTTTGCCGGGAGAGGAAAGCGTTCGAGCCAAAGAAGAGTGGAGAATGATGGAAGAGACGGAGTATGGCCTTTTTGTAAAGTGTAAGGGACCGGAAAGCTGCGAAAGAAGTACAAGACCGATGCAGTGCCGGACTTTTCCTTTATTTCCTAAAATAGACGAGAACGGAAGTGTATTTTTAGAGCCAAATGATATTGATCTTCCGTATGTTTGCCCCCTTATCGAGGACGAGGCAAATTTGGATCATGATTTTGTCGATAAAACAAAAGAAGCGTGGCAGGAGCTTATAAATGATCCGATTATCAAAAAGACAGTGGAAAGCTGGAACGAATAGAAACGAAGGAGGGGACAATGAGCAATTTAGAACTTATAAAAGGATCGTGTGTTGATCAGAAGACTGATGCCATAGTTAACGCAGCCAACAGATATCTAATGGCGGGCGGAGGAGTGTGCGGAGCCATATTTGCAAGAGCCGGCGGAAGAGAACTGGCAGAAGCCTGCTCAAAGCATAAAACACCTCTAAAGGACGGACAGGCAGTAATAACGCCCTCATTCGGGATAACAAACGCTACTCACATCATACATGCGGTAGGGCCGGACTTTGGATCGACACCGGAGGCCTTTAAGCAGCTTTTTGAAGCATATTATAATTCACTTGTATCTTTAAAGGATAACGGACTACACAGTATCGCATTTCCGCTGATAAGCTCTGGGATATTCGGAGGAAACCTTGAAGATCCGGTGGGAGAGTCTGCAAAGCAGTGTATAAGGGCATATGAGAGCTTTACAGGGGATTTCCCTGATCATGACGTTGAAGTTAAACTATGTGCATTCTCTGACGGTGAGATGACAAAGGCCGGTAGAGTTTTTGAAAAGATGGGATACAATTAAATATCGTCAGAAATCGTCATCATCCTGGGTGTCATAAATATCTATCTGGGAAGCCTTTTGTTTGTGCTCTTCTTCGATGGCAGCATAGTGCTTTACGGTAGTGTTGACATCTTTATGGCCGAGAACATCTGCAACCATGTAGATGTCTCCGGTCTTGTTGTATAAAGCAGTACCATAGGTCCTGCGAAGTTTATGAGGTGTGAGCTTTCCGGACAGATTGGAATTCTTGCCGTATTTTTCAACCATATACTGAATGCTGCGAACAGACATCCTACGTCGCTTTAAAGATATAAAAAGGGCAGGGTCCTCCTGGCCGTCCAGAAGAATGGGGCGCTCGGTTTTAATATAATCGCGAAGGGTATTCCTGACAACCTCATTGAGATACAGGTGATCAGGGGATCCACCTTTTCTTATGATGGTTATGGTATTGTCTGAAAAGTCCACATCGGAAAGATCCAGACCCGCACATTCGGAAACACGGATACCTGTATTAAGGATCAGCGTTATGATGGCAAGGTCCCTTTTGGCGGTACGCTCAGCCATTACTTTTGAGTGATGACTTGCGGAACTGACATTTTCAACTGATTCTGTAAGCGTCCGTACCTGCTCGGTGTCAAGGCGGCGGATATCCTTTTTTTCCACATCTTTTTTACGGGTAGCGGCTTTTTGCGTAGGATCCGCCAATATATAGTCATGGTTTATAAGGTATTTGAAGTAGTTACGAAGAGCCGCCATCTTCCGAGCTATGGCGCGTGAATTGACAGGTTTTATACTGCCATGCTTGTCAGGTTTGTGGCCTGACGATATATAGATCTGGTATTCGTTTATATCCTGCGCATTAAGCTGTTTAATAATATCCAGGGAGATGTCCTTTATCAAAAGATCCCGGCAAAGAGGATTTTTCTCCTTCAGAAAATTGAAAAAGAAGCAGATATCCCGGGTGTAGCTATGGGCTGTGCTTTCCTGATATTTGAGCTGGCATTCGTCGATAAAACCGTGGACATGAAAAGGGAGCGTCTCTTTGAGCCGCTGTATTTCTTCGATATGCTTTTGCTTAATTGAGTTATAGTATGCTGAATTTTCACCCATATCCTGCCTCCGGTCCCAATTATAGCATAAAACTCAGGACATTATCCAGCCTGAACCGGCAAGACAGAGAAGGAAAATCACCAATGCATATAGAAAACGAAGGAAATCCACCATGCTGACTTGAAATTGTAAATTCCAGTGAAGCAGTAAATTCCACCAGGAAACGTTTTCAGACATAGAAGCCATGATCTATAAAGATTCTCTTCATATCACAGACACGGAAGACCTGGTCGATTATCTTCGAAGCCTGACATCCTTCAAGGCGATCCTGGATCTGCCGGTTGACCGTATCCGCGCCATCTTAAACGACCATGTTATAAACGGATCCATCGATCTCCCCAAGGAGTACGGCATGTTCATCTCTCGCAAAAGATAATATATAGAAAAACTATCCCCTGCCTAAAACCGAATACGCACGAAAAACGACCGAATAGACATCAGGCCTAGAAATCCCCTTTTTGATTTGAGATAATAAGTCATCGTTTTCAGAATTGTCTGAAATCCCCACAGATAATGGAATCGGGAGGAAATGCTTATGAAAACTATGACTTTGAAACGAATCCTGGGCCTTTTCGTGGCACTAGCCATGGTGCTTACAATGCTGCCGGCTTTTTCGCTACGCGTAGAAGCTAGTAACACAGTACGGATTAGAAGTGTAGTGTACAACAACGGGACGCCTGCATCAGCAACCATTACTTTTACGTACACCGGAAACACAATTACGTATATTGATCCAATGATTGGTTTATCAGAAGGAGCTTATGAGCTTGATCTTGATACACGGGATGCTCAAAACCTCCCATCAGGGTGGAGTTTGACGAGAAATTCTGATGGTTCATGGACACTGGTATGTAACCCGCTTCATTATACTGGAACGGATGGAGTAAAACCGGAAGAAGGAACATCGGTTTGGATAGGTGTAGATATTTCTGATAATGTAACTTCCTGCCATGATCAGCTCCAGGTTTTAATCCCCGCTGAAGGTCAGTCACGTACCGTTCAGGAGGGCGCCACTTCCGGTCACACCCTCACGGTTAACTACCTTCTTCCCATCGGTCCCGCTTACGGAAACTATCAGCTGGCATCCACGACCGAAAGGCACGAGGCAGGTGAGTCTTACTCTGTTACATCACCCAGTTATGAGGCAATGGGACTGCGCCCTAATCAGGCAACGGTCTCGGGTACAATGCCTGATCATAACCTTACGGTCGACGTTACTTACTTAAAGACCTA
The DNA here is from genome assembly GCA_016288825.1 of Lachnospiraceae bacterium. Classification (GTDB taxonomy): domain Bacteria; phylum Bacillota; class Clostridia; order Lachnospirales; family Lachnospiraceae; genus Weimeria. The sequence continues at coordinate 4,129 of JAEELH010000080.1, forward strand.
TTATGCGGCAGTTCATTATACTTTAGCATCGGGCATTCAGGAGCCCAGGGGATTTAGTATTATTTCTTCCCAGGAAGGACTGCTTGATGGTGCGGCTTATGAGTTTGTGTCTCCCAGATACGAGGGCCTTTGTGCTGATATCAAAGTTGTAAAGGGAAATATCGCTGGCAAGGATGCAAACGTTACTGTTACCTACAGAACGGATAGTTTTGATGTTATCGTTTACCGCAGGCCTGCGGCCACTTTGCATGGGGATGCGCTTACCGCATTCATGGATCAGGCCGAGGGTTATGCTCACGGCGGATATAAGGATGGCGAGTTTTATTCGGTTGAGAATCCAAACTATTATGGCTTCAGACCTTTTGAGCCTGTGGTAGAGGGTTATATTGATGGCGCTAATGTGGAGCGGGAGGTTAGGTATACCGACGAGTGTACCAATCCCGGAGGACATAGCTGGGTAGTAACTCATGACGGCAGCACTCATAAAGAAAAGTGTGAGCATTGTGGTATTGAAAAAGCACCTGTTACAGCAGAAGTGACTTATACACCTAAAGAAGAAGTAGGCGGCGAGCGTCCAAACGGACATTATGTTAACTGCGGATATTGCAATGCAGAGCTTAGGGAAGAAGCATGCTCAGCGGCAGTTCAGCCCGGTAATCATGGCAACTGCTCCGGTGAATGCAAAAACTGTCATGCGCATTTTGATTATGGCGAAGATCATGATTATTCCGGTCAGAAATGGACTTTTTCAAGTGACAGCCAGCATAAAAAGACCTGCAACCGTTGCGGCTATAACGATTATCAAAGCTGTAATTCAACCAGCTATGCACATAGGGGAAGCGGTACTAGTGCCCAGCACAGCACGGCCTGCAGCATTTGTAAACACGAAACTGGAAACTGGCAGAACTGTACATACACCGGCGTAAAGCTGGGAGGCGGACGCCATACCCATCGCTGCGTATGCGGACGCACCAACGGAACAGAGGATTGCCACTACGAACTGCAAAGTACCACGACAACCACGCATACATACAGGTGCGCCGGCTGTAATACGACGGCAACCTCCACTCATACACGAAAAACACGAATTGAAAACCGTGTTCCAGCCACAAAGGATACTACGGCAAGCTTTGACAGGGTAACCTATTGCAGCCGCTGCAAATACGAGATCAGCCGCGAACGCGTTGGAGGAAAAGCAAAATCCATACCTACCAGAAAGCTGACGAAAGAGAAGGTCAAGGACCACTTCCGCCTTGGTGGAGGCGGCGGTACCCGTCGCGGTCGAGGAGGTTACACGCAATCGGCGCCTATTGTCGAGGCGGATATAGCTGAAGTCTATAGCGAAGCTCTTGAAGACTACGTATTTGACAA
>JAEELH010000081.1 GCA_016288825.1 Lachnospiraceae bacterium
ATCCTTCTGTCCTTCATAAGCGTCTGAGCTCCTCTATAAAACTGCCAAATACATTTTCTTCCCAGGAAAGATGCGGTGAGTTTTCTCCGCCACCATTGGTACTTCGGCGCATTGCAGCATACATGCTTTCATCCGCGTCAGCGATATCCATAGGATAAATTTCAATTCCGGCCGAATTACACTCCCTGCAAAAATCTGCGATAGGCCTGTCTCCTTCATATGCCGCAATGACTTTTTCTTTAAAGGCCTCATCAGAAGCTGCCTTTTCTCGAACCTTATCCAAAAGATTTATCAGTTGCATGACACTACCTCCTTAAAAAAAAGGCATTCCATCCCAAAAGATGAAACGCCCTTGTTTCTTTTTCCAACTACTCCCATGCTACCACAGATTGCAGGGAAAATGCAACTGCTTCCGCCAACTATGTAAATACCCGCATAAGGTCTTTTTATTCCAGTCCCATAACCTCACCGTAAATAAGAACTGCATTTCTGACGCACTCCTCACACGGACAAAGGGGTTTTCCATCTGTCATTGCTTTAAGATCTTTGCACTTTAAAGCTCCGCATCTGTCATGAAACGCCTCCTGGATCTGACGTGTTGCTTTAAGTGTACCGTTTCCCTCAGTCTTAAGCCCGGCTATCATGCCTGCACCGATAAGCGCTCCGCAGGTTGCTTCCAGATTACCCATGCCGGCACAAAAACCTGCTGAAATCTGCTTTAGTTGCCCTTCTGTAAGATTCGTTTCTTCAGCTAATGCTGCGGTAACTGCCTGGGAGCAGTTATATCCGCCTGACAGTTTGAGTTGTACTGCTTTTTCAGCTCGCTCTTTTATATTCATAATTTAAACTCCTTTATCTCACAAATGAACTTATTATACCACTATTTCAGTTTATCATCTCAATAAGATTTCCCCTGATGCCTTCTACCTGGCGTATCGCATCATCGCACTGCCTTTTTGCATTGCTGATCTGGGACTGAACCAAAAAGTCGGCTACCAAACCATCAAAAAAGAAGTCTGCAAACGTAAGGAACTCGTTGATATGTATAGAACTGTATCCCGCCACATCCCGGAGTTCTCTGCTGAACTTCTGAAGTGATCTTTTTGCAAGTTCTATCTCCCGCTCAGCCTCACTCATGTTGCCATGCTTTAAAAGGCCGGATATCAATCCTCCGCCAACAATATCCAAAAGCCCCCAGTTTCCTGCACTGTTAAGTCTGGATCTGGCCGCCCTCAGATGATAAAGCGCTTCATCCGCTGCAGTTATAGCTTCCTGTACTTCTCTAACATCTATCTCGTTCATAGTATACCTCTTCTCAAGACAAAATTTCAGCTAATGAACTAATTATATGACTGCGACGCTTCCATATACATATCTTCTTTTGCAAGATAAAAAGCTGTATCTTTCCATTTTAGAAAGATACAGTCTTTGAATTAAAAAGAGGTCAGCCCGCAGGCGACCTTCAAAAAAAGGGTGAATATTTGTTCGATTTGGTGTATAATATCTTTCATGGAAAAGTGGTTTATTGCAATCGATCTCAAATCATTCTACGCATCCGTAGAGTGCAAAGATGAGGGCATCGATCCTCTCCGGGCCAATCTTGTTGTGGCGGATCCCACCAGGACAGATAAGACTATCTGTCTAGCGGTATCTCCTGCCCTCAAGTCCTTTGGTATACCCGGCCGGCCCAGGCTTTTTGAAGTCAGGGCCGCTGTTGAGGAGTTCAACCGTCGGCGTCTCGGCGCTTTGAACGGAAAACCCTTTTCCGGCAAGTCCATCTATGCCGATGAGATCCGCTCGGACCCTACGTTGGAGCTGGACTTTCACATCGCGCCTCCCCATATGGCCAGATATATGGAGATAAGTACGCAGATAGTTCGTATATATCTTGACTATGTTTCCGCAGAGGACATGCACATCTATTCGGTAGATGAGGTCTTCTGTGATGTCACTTCATATCTTCACACCTATGGCATCTCGGCTCACGAACTTTGCCGCCGAATGATCACAGATGTTTATAACCGCACCGGGATTACAGCCACCGGTGGTATAGGCACCAATATGTACCTTTGTAAGATAGCCATGGATATCGTTGCCAAGCATATGGAACCGGATGCCAATGGCGTACGAATAGCTCAGCTCGATGAGATGTCCTACCGAAGATACCTTTGGACACATCGTCCGATTACGGACTTCTGGCGGATAGGTTCCGGATACGCCAAACGCCTTGCGGCCAATGGCATGTACACCATGGGAGATGTCGCCAGATGTTCTCTTGATAACGAGGATCTTTTGTACCGTCTCTTTGGGATCAACGCCGGTTTTCTCATCGATCACGCCTGGGGCTATGAGGACACTACCATCGCAGAGGTCCATTCCTATGTTCCCAGAGATCACAGCATCAGCTCAGGGCAGGTCCTTCAGACTCCATATGAGTACAAGGCTGCCCGCCTTATCACCCGAGAGATGACGGAGCTTCTGGTTCTTGATCTTGTTGACAAGCGCATGGTATGCGATCAGGTCGTCCTTGATGTGGGCTACGACATCGAAAATCTCACCGACCCGGAGCGCCGCAGCGCTTACCATGGTCCTATCGTGACCGACAGATATGGGCGGCAGATCCCCAAGGGTGCCCACGGCAGCCGCAATCTCGGAGGATATTCATCCTCTACCCGCAAGATCACAGATGCAATGGTGTCTCTTTTTGAGGAGATTGCCGATCCTGCCCTTTTAGTTCGCCGCATCAATGTCACCGCTGCCCATGTCATTTCCGAGGATCAGACTCCCAGACAGGAGGAGACCTATGAGCAGATGGATCTTTTCACCGACTATGCCGCCCTGGAGAAAAAACAAAAGCAGGATCATCGCAACGAAGAGCGGGAGCGCCGCGCCCAGGAGGCCGTTCTTTCCATCCAGAAAAAGTACGGCAAAAACGCCATCCTCAAAGGGATGAACCTGGAGGAGGGGGCCATGACCATAGAGCGCAATGCCCAGATTGGAGGACACAAGGCATGAATGACAGATTCAAAAATTCCTGGCACAATGTCCATGGGGCATCCATCTCCGAGATGGCCGATCGTGAGGCCGAAGCCCTTGCCCGATATGGCGATATCATAGATCTGCCACATCCGGTATCAAAAAAAAGGGCCCCACTCTCGCGAGAGAGCAGAGCCGCTCAGTTTTCACCTTTTGCTGCACTTACCGGTTTGGAAAAGATGATGGGTGATACCGCCGATCGGACCACTACCGAGTATACGCATGACCTGCAGCATGATAGCAGTGAGCTTGACACACCATAGTGTCTACAGCGTGTTTATTAGTTCAAAAATCAGTGTGTCAATACACTAGTCAGATATCGTTGATCATCACCTTGCAGTATTCCTCGGTCCTATCCCTCATCACGATCAGCCCGTCCATCATATCCTTCAATGCGAATCTGTGGGATATGAACTCCTCCGGTCTCAGGCTTCCTTCTGCCATCATTGCCATGACACATCTCCAATCATCATCCGTGCTTCCAAAGGATGAGTTCCATGTGCCGCGCACAGCCAGCTGCTTTCTGAGGATCTTCCAGTAGATCTCCCTGGGCAGGTCCATATCACTTCGAGGATTGCCCACCAGCACCACGTCTGCAGAGGATCCGGCCACATCGATCACTGATGCATAACTTTCTTTTCTTCCGACACATTCAAATACTGCCGCAAGTCCCACGGATGTAAGTCCGGATACGGACTCGCTGTCATTGCAGTCTACGTAGTATTTTTCATCGATCCCAAGTTCGCTTATCCTTTTTTTCTGAGAGGGCTTGTTGCCTACACACCAGATCTCATTATAGCCCATACCACGAAGGATGGCGGCCAATAAAAGTCCTATAGTTCCCAGTCCCCATACGCACACAGGCATGTCCAATGGCGCCAGGCGATGCTTGAAATCCGGGATCTGTCTGATGGCGTGATATGCAACTGCCGCAGGCTCTATCATCGCTGCTGCTTCAAAAGAAACCTTTTCCGGCACCTCTATAAGATTCCATGTTGGAACCAGCACCTTTTGGGCATATCCGCCGTCACATCTGGATCCCAGATAGTTATAATTGCTGCAAAGTTCGTACTTTCTCCTGCGGCAATTGGAGCACTCCATACAAGGTATAAGGGGAAATACTCCCACTCTCTTTCCCAGATATTTTGCATCCTCATCTGAGGTTTCCGTAACCTCTCCCGCAAACTCATGCCCCGGGATCAAAGGATGGGTATGTGCTCCTGTCTCGAAGATCCGGGGGATATCCGAGCCACAGATCCCCGCCGCACGCACACTGACTACCACGTGGCCGGGAGTCGGGACCGGATCCTCGTGCTCCTCAAATCTCAGATCACCTATATCATGTAAAACCCATGCTTTCATACTTTCCTCTTTTTCATCTTTATAACGATCAAAGCGCTATTCCCGGGTTTTCAGTTCAAACCGTTCAAGATCCGCCTGTGTGGTTATCTTGAAATTATCCTCATCTCCGGGGACCATGACTACGTCCATGCCTGCCCATATGGCAACCTCTGTGGTTCCATTGATGGTAAGGATCTCATCGGGGGTCAGCTTTCTGACTGCCTCCGTATAATTTCCCAGATAATAAAACTCCGGTGCCTGACCGGCGTAGATAGTGCTCCTGTCCAAAAGTCCGGAAACGGACTTGCCATCCCTACTTTCATATACAGTATCCTTCATGGGGATGACCGGCATAACACCATCATGGCCCGGGAGTGCCTCCAGGCATCTATCCAATAGTTCATGAGTAACCAGGGGTCTGGCTGCATCAGTGATGATAACAGGAGTGTCGGGTCCCAGTCCGGTTGATTCCAGTTCCAGAAGTCCCTTGTATATAGACTCCTGTCTGACTACACCCGGATGAGCAAAAAGGATCCGCGTATCATCCGCTATACCCTCACTTCGGCAAGCCTCTACCTGAGACATAATAAAAGCACGCCACTCATCCTGACATACTATACAAAGCATCTCCGTCCCCGGGTGGGACAAAAGTGTTCGTATAGGATACCTGATGACAGGCGCACCGTTAATTTCTATATATTGCTTGGGGATGTCCGCTCCCAGGCGGCTTCCGGTTCCCCCCGATAAAAGAATTGCAACAGCAGACACCTTAATCCTCCATCTTAAACTCTCTAATGGACTTCAGGACCTCTCCATAGGGTCGTCCTTTACCAAAAAGAAGCGAGGTTCCCAAAACAAAACCATCTACTCCCCGAGGTGCAAACTCCCTGATCTTGTCGGCACTGCAGGCCCCGTCCCAGTAAACCTTAAAGCCAAACTTTTCTTTGAGTGGTAAGAGCTTGGCATACTTTTCACTGACATAGGGAAGGAACATCTGACCCGCATTACCCGGATTGACAGACATAACAAGTACTCTGTCTACGATCCTCAGCATCTCTAATACTGTTTCAACAGAGGTACCGGGATTGATAGCAATCCCGGGTACCATACCTGCATCTATTATCTTTTGAAGGGTTGTGGAGGGGTGATACTCCGCCTCCGGATGAATATATACCGTATCTCCCTTGCGAAGATTGGAAAGGAAGATCTGAATGTTGGTATTGGGATGCTCGATCATAAGGTGAACGTCCAGCGGCTTATGTGAATGCCGGGCAATAAACCTAAGATCGTTAAGACTCATGGCATAATTAGGCACATATCGACCATCCATGATATCAATATGGAATGAATCGATACCTCCCTGCTCCAGCTCGTCAACCTCTTTTTCAAGATTACCGTAGTTGGCACACATCATCGACGCCATAAGTTCAAACTGCATCACAACCTCCAAATGTCCTCATTGTACTGAGCAATCGTACGGTCAGATGAGAAGAATCCTGCCTTTGCGATATTGATCATGCACTTTCTATTCCATGCTGCACGGTCCTCGTAGTCGGCATATACTTTTTCCTTGACCTCGATATACTCCTTGGTATCAAGGAGTGTCATGAACCAATCCTTGGAAATAAGCTCATGATGGAGTCTCTCAAGTGACTCTTTGTCCCCAAGCTTTATTATCTCATTTCCTACGATAAAGTCAACCAGTTCATGGATCAGTTCGTCCTTCTCATAGATGTCTTTTGAGCTGTATCCGCTGGTCTCGTAAAGCTTAATAACATCATCAGGCTTCTTGCCGAAGATATAGATATTGTCCTTGCCAACCAGATCGCCGATCTCAACATTGGCTCCGTCCAGTGTTCCGAGTGTAACTGCACCGTTGAGCATGAACTTCATGTTGGAAGTACCTGATGCCTCCTTGGAAGCCAGGGAGATCTGCTCAGAAATATCCGCTGCAGGGATGATCTTGCCGGCCTTGGTAACATTATAATTCTCAGCCATGATGACCTTGAAGTAAGGTGCCACATCCGGATCATTCATGGTAAGGTCTGACAGACAAAGGATGAGATGGATGATATCCTTGGCAATGGTATAAGCGGGAGCTGCCTTGGCACCAAAGATCATGGTAATGGGGCGAACCGGCTTTTTACCTGCCTTGATCTCCTTATACTTGTATATAGCGTAAAGAGCATTCATCTGCTGACGCTTGTACTCATGAAGACGCTTAACCTGAACATCGAAGATGGACTCGGGATCGATATCCAGTCCCTGTGTCTCCTTGAAATAGTCAGCTGCTACACGCTTGTTATCCTTTTTGATCTCTGCAAGACGTGCGCATGCTGCCGTGTCATCTGCGTACTTAAGCAGTTCCTCAAGCTTGTCTGCATCCTTTTTAAACTCGGGTCCGATAAGGCTCTCGATATAGGAAGCCAGCTGAGGATTGCAGTGAAGCAGCCATCTGCGGAAAGTAATTCCGTTGGTCTTGTTGTTGAACTTCTCAGGATAGATCTTGTAGAAGTTGTGAAGCTCGGTATCCTTGAGGATGTCTGTATGAAGTGCAGCAACACCGTTAACAGAGTATCCGTAGTGGATGTCCATATGAGCCATGTGAACGCGATTTGTATCATCAATGATGTATGTAGACTTATCGTTGTAAGTAGCGCGAACACGGTTATCCAACTCATGGATGATGGGAAGAAGATGAGGTACAACCTCCTCCAGATAGTCCATGGGCCACTTCTCAAGAGCCTCTGCAAGGATGGTATGGTTAGTGTATGCACAGGTCCTGCTTACAAGATCGATAGCCTCATCCATTGTAACCCCGCGGATCAGAAGAAGTCTGATAAGCTCGGGGATAACCATGGAAGGATGGGTATCATTGATCTGGATAGCAACATGCTCGGGAAGAGTCCTTACATTGTATCCGCGATCCTCCAGTTCCTTAAGGATGAGCTGTGCACCGTTGGAAACCATAAAGTACTGCTGGTAAACACGAAGAAGCTGTCCACTCCTGTCACTGTCATCAGGATAAAGGAACAGAGTCAGGTTCTTGGCAACATCCTGCTTGTCAAAATCGATGGAAGTCTCACCAACCAGATTGTCATCTACAGTATCAAGATCAAAAAGATGAAGATGATCGATACCCTCCTGGCCATATCCGGGGATATCTATATCGTACATAGTGGAACGGGCTGTGAAAAATCTGAAGGGAACCTCAAAAGAAACATCCCTTTTCTCAAGCCAGCTTCTCTCGGTGATCCAGGGATTCTTGCGCTCGCCCTGCTTGCGATTCTCGAACTTCTGCTCAAAAAGTCCGAAATGATAATTAAGTCCGATACCATCTCCGCAAAGTCCGAGACTTGCGATAGAATCCAAAAAGCATGCAGCAAGACGTCCAAGTCCGCCGTTACCAAGTGAAGGCTCAAGCTCGCACTCCTCGATCTCCTCGATGTTCTTACCATGGGACTCAAGTGCTTTTTTAACATCTTCATAAAGTCCGAGATTGATCAGGTTGTTGGAAAGAAGCTTGCCGATAAGGAACTCAGCTGAAATGTAATAAAGCTTCTTTTTTCCGGTGATGGACTTTCTGCCTTCCATCTCCTCTCTGGTCATGATCATAAGCCCCTGAAAAAGTTCCTCATTGGTGCACTGATCTATAACTCTGCCGTAGTACTTTTTCATGATCTGTTCGATTCTGGTTTCCATATTCCCTCCTCTAGTCTTTTTTCGTACTTACTGATTCTCCTGTTAAAAGTTCTGTTTCAAAAACATTATGTCTGATATGATCGTCACCCTTCATCATCCTGACAAGCTCCGACACAGCTTTATCCGCCATTTGCGGTCTTGGCTGACACATGGTTGTCAGTGTGGGATGAAGGAACTTTCCAAGATTGATCCCATCAAAGCCCACTACTGATACGTCATAGGGTATTTTGATACCTGCCTCAAAAAGGGCTTTGTATGCTCCTATTGCCATAAGGTCGCTGATCACAAATACAGCTGAGAAATCCACTCCCGAAGAAATTGCTTCCTTCATCATGGCGTATCCGTTTTCCACGGAAAACTCGGGAATATCGTCGTGCATGTAAAAGATCAGACTTTCATCTATCGGCTGTCCGGCTTCATTGCAGGCTCTTTTATATCCCTCCAGTCTCCGGGCACCCACAGCACTGTCCCCTTTTTTGCCTCCCAAAAGTGCTATACGACTGTGGCCTCTTTTTATCAGATAATCCGTGATGCAAAAAGCTGAGCGCTCATCATCGATCCCCACTGTGGTACACTCCGGCATCGCTTTGCCGTAAGGCACAGCTACGGTACAAAGTACATAGGGAATATCTATAGATGATAGTTCCCTGGCACTCTTGTCTACCCGACCTCCGAGGATTATCAAACCACACAGACGCTTTTCCTTGACGAGGGCCGATGCTTCCTTTGTCACATCCGCCACCTCGTCCACTGCATGGATGATGTAGTCATAACCGGCTTCACGCAGGTCTTTCTGGATCGGATCGTACATGCCCTGATAAAAGTAATTATCAATTCCTCTTACCAGGAGTGCTACCGTCCTCGACTCTGTCATCTTGAGATTTCTGGCGCTGTTATTGGGAACGTAGTGCAGTTCCCTAACAGCCTCCAACACCCTCTCTCTTGTAGCCGGTGCTATCTCCGGATCATCATTGATAGCTCTGGAAACAGTGGAAACACCAACCTTACAGTACCTGGCAACATCCCTTATGGTACAGGACTTAGTTTTTCCTTCCATAGAGTATCGTCCACTTAAGCATTCTCTTAGCCAGTTTATCCGTGAAGACCTCCTTGGAAACTCTCCACCTCCAGTTACATCCCAGTGTTGAGGGAGTGTTGATCCTGGCTGAATTATCAAGTTCCAGATAATCCTGCAATGGTATTATCGCCATATTTGCAGGGCAAGAAAGTGTGTAGCGCACTAACTTGCGTGTCAGTTTCTTTTTGGAAATATCCTTTTTGCAGTCGAGAAGTTCATAGATCTCTTCCAGCTGCGCCTTGTTGTAATTGTCCAGGATGCCTCTCATGGTCTCGTTATCATGAGTTCCCGTATATACAACACAGTTCTTGTCCTGGTTAAAAGGAAGGTACTCATTACCGGGACCGGCGGTCTTTTTGCCTGTAAGCTTTCGTCCGTCAAATCCGAACTGCATGATCTTCATATTGGGATAACCCGTCTCTTTTACCAGTTCCCTAACGGAATCTGTCATGAAACCAAGGTCCTCCGCGATGATCCTGATATCTCCAAGTTCCTTATGAATGGCCTTGAAAAGAGCCATGCCCGGACCTTTTCTCCACTTACCGCCTGCTGCCGTCTTGTCCTTGGCCGGTACTGACCAGTACTCGTCAAAGCCGCGGAAGTGATCGATCCTGATCACATCATAAAGCTCCATGCACTTTTTCATACGGCTGATCCACCATGCATAACCGGTCTTTTTGTGATAAGGCCAATTATAAAGAGGATTGCCCCATAGCTGCCCTGTAGCTGCGAAGAAGTCCGGAGGACATCCTGCAACTGATCTGGGTGAGCAGTCATCCTTCATCTGGAAGAGTTCCGGAGCTGTCCACACATCTGAGCTGTCAGCTGCCACGTAGATCGGAATATCACCTATGATCTCTACACCACGCTTGTTGGCATATTTTTTAAGTTCCTTCCACTCAACCGTAAATTCATACTGCAGAAACTCATAAAATCCGATATCGGACTCATGCTCGCTTTCAAATGCTGCCAACGCTTTTTTATCTCTGAGTCTGTACTCGGACTCCCACTCCAGGAAGCTGGCTCCATCGTGAGCATCCTTAAGTGCCATAAAAAGAGCATAGTCATGAAGCCATGATCTGTTGGCTTTTACAAAAGCTTCATATCCCGCTGAAGGATCGGACTTCTTTTTCCGTCCTGCGGCTGCCTTACTGCCTGCGCGGAGCTTTTTAAACCTCTCATAAGCCTTACGGAGGATGGCATATCTTACTTCATATATCCTTCCGTAATCAATGTCACTTTCGCTTCCTCCAAAGTCAACCTGCCACTCTTCTTTTTCAAGGAGGCCCTTGTCCTCAAGCGTCCTTAAGGAAATAAAGTAAGGATTGCCTGCAAATGTAGAAAATGACTGATAGGGTGAATCCCCGTAACTTGTAGGCCCAAGAGGCAGTATCTGCCAGTATCTCTGTCCGGCGCTGCTCAGGAAATCCACAAAATCTCTGGCTTCTTTAGAAAAGCATCCAATCCCTTCATTGCCCGGCAATGAAAAAATCGGCATCAGCACTCCAGCACTCCTCATATATGGTCCCCCTTTCATCTAACGAATATCCGCTTAATATGCTACTGGAAACGTTTCCGTTAATTGAAATTTATCATAGGGTTTTTGCAATTGCAAGCGTTTTATCCTCAATATCAAAAAAAAAGAGCGTTACCGGTTTCCCTGTAACGCTCCTTAGTATTCATATGGCCTGTATTACTGCTCTGAAATCTTGAAGAAATCAATGGCTGCGCGCATGTCTTCGTTGATGTTGCGCATCTCACTAGTGGAGTTCTGAGTATCAGAACATGCCTCCGTAACCGTCTGGCAGGAAGCGGCAACTTCCTGAGCAGATGCACCAAGCTCTTCTGAGATAGCACCAAGATCTGATGTTGATCTGGTAAGATCATCCTTGATCCTATCAAGTGTACCGGTCATCTCTCTGATAGTGTCGATCTCAGCAATAGATGCCTCAACGGAATCTGAAAGGATGTTGAACTTCTCCTGTGCCAGTTCGATATCTGTCTGCTCCTTGTTGATGACATCAAATACGCGGTTGGACATCTCAACTGTTCCATCGGAAAGAACGATGACATTCTCGATGATCTTTTTGATCTCCTTAGCTGACTCAGCTGAAGAATCAGCAAGTGCTCTGATCTCATCAGCAACGACTGCGAATCCCTTGCCGGCCTCTCCTGCACGTGCTGCCTCGATGGACGCATTGAGTGAAAGGAGGTTGGTCTGAGCTGCTATGGACTCGATAGCCTGTACTGCAGACTCGATCTCTGTAATAGCCGAGTTGGTCTCTGAGATCTTGCTTGTAATATTGGTCATGGCCTCAACGGACTCATTAGCTCCTGCATATACGGACTTCATGCAGTCTGTCGCATCATTATTAGCAGTACGGATGGTCTGCGAAGCATCATAAAGTGTATTGACATTGGAGTTGAGAGTCTCGATATTCTCACCAAGCTCTACAGCCCTCTCTGCCATATTGGTGGCACTCTCAGCAACCTGCTGTGATGTGTCCGCAACCTCATTGATAGCGTTGTTGATCTGGGAAACAGACTCAACATTGTTACCGGTCATACCATCTACGCTGACGATAGCATTGTTTAGTACTGAAGCAGAATTCTTAACGGAACGCATTGATGTGGAAAGTGCATTGCGCAGATCCTTAAATGCGCCGATAAGGCTGACAGTCTCTTTGATGTGTGACTGTGCATCGCAATCCGCGGTAACATCACCTGTGCTGAGTTTCTCAAGTGAACCTGAAATCTTTACAAGAGGTACAGATATCAATCTCTCAACAAGGAGTGCTATAATAGCAAATACAAGAATGCACGCTACGCAGATGATGATAATGAACATCCTGATGTGTGATACGCCGCTCAGAACATCAGACTCATCCGCTGTAAGAACTGCGATGTAGTTATCACCGGCTCCGATATAGTAAGCAGCGTATTTGGTCTTGCCATTGTAGAGATACTCTATGATATCGGGATCCGGATGCTGACCTGCCTCAAGTCCGGCAACAAGTCCCTTGACTGCCTCGTTCTCAACAGGATTACCGATCTTAGACTCATCGGGATGGTGGAGCATAGTTCCACCTCTGTCTACAAAGTAAACATATGCACTGCTAAGGTTAAGACCTGATACATCAGAAATGGCGGATGCCACATTGCTGACATAGGTACCGCAGCCAACAAATCCTGCAGGCTGACCACCTACCATGACAGGGTAATACATTGACATGATATTCTGGCCTGAAGAAGGACTTGTAATAATACCTGTGTTATATACACCATCAGTTGAAAGGATGGAGTTCTGGAGTCCCGTAAGCTTATCTCCTTCTCGAAGGACCATACCTACGGCTGCAGACGACGAATGGGTAATAACCTGAGAATTCCAGTCTGCAAGATATATTCCCTCAAACCCGTCCAGTGTTGCGAAATACTCCTCAGTATACTTCTGTGCCTGAGTTACATAAACTGCATTGTTGGGATTCTGAAGTGCCTGAGCAAGAACAGGTGATGTAGAGAATGCCTGGAGCAGCTTTCCGTTTTTTTCAGCAACAGTATCAAAGGAACTACCTACATTCTCAATGATCTGGACCATGGAATCATGAGTAAAGGACTTCATCTCCTTGGTACTCTGAGTGATAGCCACAATACCAATAGTCACTGATGAAACAACAAGCGGGATAAGCGCGAACATCAAAAGAGTCGCTCTCATATTAAGTCCGCCGCCGGACTTAGCCCCCTTCTTTCCGGATGTCTTCATTTTGCTGGGATTATTAGCCATATGACCCTCCTTATTAGTTTTTGATATTGTATAATTTTACTATTTATCACCTGCAAAAACAAGTGCTCCTCTCCCTTATTTTTCTTGATTTTTTCGTATTTATGGGTATTATAGATTAAAGCGCCTCGCGCAATTTGATCAACGTTTTCTTAGCGTCAAAATATGGAACATAAATATGAAACTGGTTGGAAGAAAAATTGACATGTTAAATGGCTCTATCTGGGATAAACTGCTGCAGTTTGCGCTGCCTCTCGCGGCAACCGGAATACTTCAGCAGCTTTTTAATGCCGCAGATGTAGCCATTGTCGGACAGTTTGTTGGCAAAAACGCCATGGCTGCTGTAGGAAGCAACAGCTCCCTTATCGCTCTTGTGGTCAATCTATTTGTTGGTGTTTCCCTCGGTGCCAATGTCGTTATCGCAAATCTTACAGGACAGGGAGATACCGCTCGAATTGAAAAGGCTGTTCATACTGCCATCATCGGCGCCCTGCTGGCCGGCCTTGCTGCAACTCTTGTGGGCGAGATAGCCGCACCACCGGTCCTTCGCTCCATGGGTGTCCCGGATAACGTATACCCTCTGGCTATAATCTACCTGCGGATATATTTGGCAGGAATGCCCTTTATCCTTCTTTATAATGTAGAGTCAGCCATATTCCGAAGCCAGGGAGATACCCGAACTCCCCTGCTTTGTCTGATCGTATCCGGCGTTACCAACGTGGTGCTCAATCTCTTTTTTGTGCTGTCACTTCATATGGCAACGGACGGCGTTGCACTTGCCACTATCCTGTCCAACATCCTGAGTTCACTTCTGTTGTTTTTCTTTTTGAAAAGGCAGGAGCCTCCCGTCCGGGTTGAATTCCATAAGTTCGCCATACATGGCTCCCTTTTAAAGCGGATGCTCCGTATTGGTGTTCCGGCAGGTCTTCAGAATGCAGTATTTTCTCTGTCCAATGTCATCATACAGTCCGCCATCAATAGTCTGGGTTCGGACATAATGGCTGCTTCTTCCGCAGCTTTTAATATTGAGATACTTGCCTACTTTATCATTAATTCCTTTGGCCAGGCCTGCACCACCTTTGTTGGCCAAAACTATGGAGCCCAAAAGAATGACCGATGCCGGCAGGTTACCCGGGTCGCCTTGCTTTGGGATCTGGCGATCACCGCTGCTTTATCTGTAGCCCTTATAGGATTTGGCTCAACACTGCTTTCGCTTTTCAACAGGGATCCGGTCATAATCGAGTATGGCAAGATAAGACTTTGGTACATACTTGCCTTTGAAGTGATCAACGTCTTCATGGAGGTATTTTCCGGAAGCATGAGAGGCTACGGCCACTCTACCGAACCGGCTGTCATCACCTTTGTGGGGGTATGCGGAATTCGTATCGCCTGGGTGTTTACTATATTTGCAGCTAGTCCGAAATTTGACACGCTAATGATGGTCTATCCTGTAAGTTGGATCGTTACTGCAGGTGCTCTCGGGGTAGCGTATCTTATTATACTTCACAAGAAAAATGGAGCTGCCATTTAGGCAGCTCCTTTTTAAATCCTATTCATCATCCTCATCAAGATCCCCATCGTCTACGTCTCCGAAGTCATCATCTTCCTCGTCGTCTTCTTCCTCTTCCTCTTCTTCGTCATCATCTTCGCTGTCATCATAGTCATCGTCATAATCCTCATCATCCTCTGAGACGGGATTTACTTTGACCTTACATGTCAATGTCTTGCTTCCGACTGTTGCTGAGATATTACAGGTTCCCTCACCTACTGCTTCTACCTCACCACTGCTTGAAACTGTTGCGATAGATTCATTATCGGAAGTCCATGTGACCTTTTGCTTGGTTCCGGTAACTTTAAGTGTCTCGGTATCTCCGTTTTCAATAGTGATGGATGTCTTTGAAATCTTGGGATTCTCAACAACCGTAACCTTGCAGTTAAGTTTTGTCTTGCCGATAGCTGCAGTTATAGTTGCGCTTCCTGCGCTTATTCCCTTGACCTCACCCTTCTTTGAAACGGTAGCGACCTTTTTGTTGCTGGTCTTCCAGGCTACCTTGGCCTTGTTGTTCTTGACCTTGAGAGTAATGGTAGCACCTATATCGATCTTGGCACTCTTCTTGCTGAGGGCAGGCTTTTTAGCTGCCATAACGGTAGATGCCGGCGCCACAACCGGACTGATGGGTGATACAGCAACTGCTGCCGCAAGAAAAAGAATGGCGACTTTCTTCATAACCTTCATAATGATACCTCCCTGTATAAGTATTCCACACATCAACACCAATCGCAAAAATGTGTGGATGTATATTATACCACGAAAGCACGAGGAAAATCCACATTTATGTGGATTTGACGACGCTACGAGATAACGGGCGCTTTGCGCCTGTTATACCACGAAAGCACGGCTTAAAACAACTGTACCGCCTCAAGGATCTTTTCCCTCTTTTCTCCGCCTACCATCTCCTCTATGATCTGCTCAGACTTAAATACCACTACGGGAGCCAGGACCCTTTTATCCTCTCCGTATTTTTCCGCAGCCTTGTTGATGGCATATCCAAGAATGGCCGGAAGGGCATATTTGCCCGAGGTGTAAGCTGCCTGCAATACAATGTAATCTCCGATCTCGGACACAAGCAGGGCTCCAATGGGTTTGCCTTTTACAATACAGATACAACTCAATTCCTGATCGTAGCTTTCAAAATCCACAAAAGTCGGAATGGGCACAGGCCTCTCATCATTTTGCATAAGCCTCTCAAGAGTTGATAAAAGCACATCATCCGCCTCGGCAATGGGAATGCAGGGAATCTTTTCCGCAGCACTGCTGAGCATATCTCTGTGCTCAACCTGGCTCAGGGTAAACTCGTAGTTATTACCACATACATCCCTAACCTCCATGCCCGCAAGCATAAAAGCCTCTCTGGCGTCTTCCCAGGCCTCGTCTTTCATGATCTCAACAAAGGCACCCTTTTCTTCTCCCTCAATCCTGCTTTTTTCCACAGCAATACAAAATCTGATAAAAAGGGCCTTTTCTGCCGTGGAAACATCCGGCTCGGTAAGTGCAAACCACACAAATCTTATCCAACCGTCCACAAGATCTGTAACATAAACTCCAAACAACTTTCCGTCGCCTAAAAAAACTGCCGTTGCCTTGAATTCACCGAAACGGATCTTGTTAATATGTTCCTCCGGAAGATATTTGGAATACTGAGGGATATTTTCAGTTCCTATTGGTTCATTTTGAAAGCGCATTTACACCGCTCCTTTCAAGGATAATCTGCTGAAGAACCAGCCTACTGCCTCTTTCCGCAGAAGAATAACTGATCTCGGGAAGGATCCCCCTAAGTTCTTCAGTCGCCTCGCCTACGGTAAGATCCGAAGCCTTTTCAATGAACTCCAGGATCGGATAAGCCACTCTGCAGAAGGTATCTGCCAATACCCAACCTTCAAACACTTTAAGCCACGTTTGCCTGTCGATCTTTGACGCGGCCTTTGACTTTGTATATCTGTCGGAGGCAACAAATAATTCCTCCGCCTTTTCCGCAGCCGCTGACAGTTCTCCGTATGCTCCCGCAAGGGACAAAAGGCTCTGGCAATCCGTCACCCCCGGGTGAGTATTGATATAGTCTCTTAGTTCATCTGCTGCCCCTAAAATAGCATCAAGATCATCGAGCTCCGCAAGTTTTCCATCATTATTGACTTCGGGTGACACATACCCCGTGATCTCCGAAAAACGCTTTTCCTCGTCGATAAGTTCCGGCTCATCCTCAAAGTGTGCCGTGATCCTTTCCTTAGTCAGGGCATCAACCGGTTCCTCTTCCGTCATCCACAGAGTATAATAATAGCAAGCCTCTCTATAGTCGGACAAATCCCTAAGCTTTTCATCAACACCCAGACGGTATTCCAAAAAAGCTCTGGTCATGATCTGTCGAAGCGCCGGATATGTAAACTTTCTAACATATGTTTCAATAAGCATCTTTTGAAGAGAGTCTCGAACTGTCTCAAGGGATGCCGACTTCGACCTGATATCTTTGAGTTTAAGTCTGATATCATTTAATTCATCATCAAAAAAACCTGACTCTCCGGACTTTTCAGCCAACGCCTCAAAAAGCAGATCCCCACTTCCTGTGTCCGATACCGGACTTGAATCATCCTTATCAAATACGGAACCTATAATGGAATCTCCAAACTCACGGAATACCTTACTGATCTTTTCCTCGTACTCTGCCCGGGCCTTTGCAAAGGATGATCTTGCCTTGGCCTGTCCCTCCTTATCATCTGTAGACTTGCGATCAACATAGCCACAAGCCGCAAAATAATAATCAAGAACCTTTTTGCTCATAGCACCGATATTGCAAAGACCTGTAGCAAGGAGTTTTTTTGCTTCTTCACCAAAATCCCCTTCAGAAAGCATTTTTTCAACGCTTTCATTATCCAGATCTTCCGATGCTCTAAGAAGCCGGGCAACTGAATCGGCAAAATACTTTTCACCACCTGCAGTAGGCGGAAAAGAACTGAACTCTCTACCGGTAGGGATGAAAAGGGTTCCGTGATCCCCGTAGGTGTCATAGCATTCCATCACATCCTCTGCGGTATCCTGATTGATGTATCTCTCTTTAAATCCGCCCTTGCTGTTCATAACGGAAATATAAAATTTCCTTTTCTGCCAGTAAATGTCATTTTTGCTTCTGGAACTAAGCATATCACTCATATTGATCACCTTATTTTACTGTTGTAATAGATTCCTGTGAAGAAACCGAGTCTGGACATTGCCTTTTCATAATTTCTACTGATGGTCATTCCCATTACATCAACAAAGCTCTGAGGTTTTGAATGGACAGAATCCCAATAAACGGTTTCCATATTTTCATAAAAAGGTCTTAACCTCTTTTCCGTCAGGCGGCTAAGGATCAGCATGATCTCCTCTTGCCGTGTGTATATTCCGTCCACCGTAGCACCGGCGTCCTTAATATACTCCATATATTCATCATATTTTTCCCGCATCTGGGGGCCAAGTTCCTCATCCAGGCTTTCATACGTGGCAATAACTTCATCCAGTCCAAACGTTAACCCAACATTCAGATAGTTTCTGAAGGTTCTGAAAACACAACTGCTTAAATCGTAATGCGCAGCAACAAACCCCTCTTCAATCTTTAGCATTCCGAAGATGCTATAGCTTTCCAGAAATTCGCGCATTGCATCCTCATCACCTTTTTTGATAGCCTTTTCCTTTGACTTATATACTTCTATCGTCTGAAACCACCTGTCCATCTTCCCCATCAGATGAGTTTCTAATTCCTTTATTCTCTTTTCCTTACCTGCTCCACTAAATCTGGTGTCCACCAGCAGATAATCGAGATTGGTTATTCCGGAGATTGCACTGTTCTCCTTTATTATCGCTTTAAAATCAGTCTCGGAAAATCTCTCCTTAGCCTCAAGTAATCTTTTACATAATTTTTTAACAGCAGCCTCCATTTTTTTTCTGTCATCTCTACCCTTAAATACTGTCTTATAGAATTCTCCGCTCATCAGGGTTTTGCGATTAAGATCCACTCTTTCAAAAGCACAAGGTACATACCTTGCACTAAGAGCAAGATCCTCCATTAGGATGCCATTATCTGCCGTGGTCTCCTTGGTCCCGTTAACCGCCGCAATATGACAAAACCCATCTTCTATGGGATTTGCAGTAGTATGTCCGGCCTCTTTTTTTGTTAATCTTTCCATATCGATAAGCTGATGCTTCATTTCTTCGATAAGAGTATTCATATCCTCCACAGCATTCTGCAGTCTGAGCTGACACTGTGAAAAATTGAATATTGCTGAAGGGACCTCAACACCGGCTTCCTGGACCTTGAGCAGGGCAACAGCAATCCTCTGACCTGCAGCATTTGGATCTCCAAGGGAAAATATCTTTTTGAGTTCTGCTGACAGATTCTTTCCGTTTTCATCAAAAAGCTCTTTAAATTCAGGCTTTATCAGGCTTTTAAGGCCTTCCATAAACCCTGCAACATGTCCCGCCGCTGCGGCTCCAACCATCCTGGTAACATTAAGCTGCTGATCCTCGGAAAGAGAAGTGGCATTTCCAAAGTCGATAAGCGTAACACCATCGTCGTTGATCATTATATTGCCTGCGTGAAGATCTCCGTGATAAAAACCTTTACCGAAAATACCCTCAGTAACCCACTTATCGGAAAGTGTTGCCATAAACTTTTGACGATTTATGAGTTGCGCCAGATCTGCCACCAACTCCTCTCGAACTTTGGCTACAGCCTCAGCGTCTTTCATCCTTTCCTTTTGCTCCTCAAGTTCCGCAAATCGAGTAGCGTTTTTATCTCTCAAATCCTTGACATAACGATCAAGCGTGGTTCCCGGCGCCTTTTCAAGGACCATGGAATTAACGGATGCTCCCACGGTAGAGTCAAGTTTCATGGAACTTATACCCTCATCTCCATCGTATATCTCACCCTTAACAACATTTCTTGCCTCGATGGTAAGATCCAGTTCCTCCTCGATCCTGGATAACTGTCCCAAATATGTGGCCTTCATACCGCCCGTACTGTCTGTGTTATCAGCACACTTCAGCATGATCTCCTTTTCCCGCATCATACGATTTCGGACATCCGGCTTAAGGAGCTTAACGACAACATCTTTTCCCTCCTTGGGGAGTTTGGGACCGTACATCTTGCAAAGAAAGGTCTGACCTACAGATGCTGCGCCAAGAGCCCTTGTAACTTCGATCTTGTCAACCTTTCCGTCGGACCTTTTTACGATACCAAGGAGCTGTGCCTTAACAACCTGCTCCGGAATAGGTGCCAGTTTGGATTTCATATCCTCAAGCGCCGATTGGATCTCTTCAGGCATTCCTGCGGAGGGAAGACCCTGCATCATTTTCTGGAACAAAGGTCCTGCTCCCTTCATGATGCCTCCAAGAAATCTTCCAGCATCCGCCTTTTGATCTCCGGTTGACTTCTTTGAACTGCGAAGGGCGTAAGCAAACATATTGCGGCGATCCATGAGATTGGCTCCGCTGAAATAGTTATTAAAGACTTCCTTGATGAATCTTCCCTGCCCGGATTCTCCCTTCATGGAATCCTCGAGGATCTTGTTAAGTTCTTTGATGCATAACTCACTTCGTTTTTCTCTGACTTCTTTGGAAATCCCCTTTTCCATAGGACTTTTTAGCCTGCCGTCATCATAGTAGATATCCGCCTTGGGGATCCTTAATATTACTTTTTCCTTTGTTCCCAAATCAAGTTTTTCAACTTCGAATTCCTCAGGAATAGCTTCCTCTTCAGTCTCATTGCTGCCACCGTCAAAAACAGTTTTTACGCTTTTGTTGATCTTTTCCTGAAGTGCTACGGAGCAGGTTTCAACAGACATGTCCACTCTCTCATCTATCCTGGTACATGCCTTCATGGTATCATCATCAGCTTCCTTAAGGATCTTTTGAAGATCCTCTTTGATCTGAGCCCGGGTTGCCCCTTTATAACCCTCTTTCTTAAGATCCTCCACCATATCCAATACCAGCATTTTCATCTCGCTTTGAATAAGATCCTGATCCAGTTCCTTGGTCAGATCAGCCTCAAGCTTCTTTTCAAGTTTTTCTTCAGATAATTGACCGCTTATTGCATCTCTGGCAGCGGTCTTGCCCAACCCCAGAAGGATGTTCTCTATCTTTGTCTCAAATTCCTCGCTCTTCTCCTCATTCTTTTCACCCTGGTAACTCTGCTCGATAATAAGAGCCAGTCCGTCAATATTCTTTAGAAGCATGCGGCGAACTCTCTCACCCGGATGCATAGCGCTCTCGTCAGCCTCCCAGGTATCGGAAGAAAATACAAGGTCTGCCATGAGATCTCTGACCTGCCTTTCCTCCTCATCCCAGCCGTCTTCTTGTTCCTGCTCCTGCTGCTGATGGATAATGACCTTTTCCTCAACCTCCTCCTTTTGACGCTTGGTTTCCTTGAGAAGTTCAAGAGTCTCCATATTATTGATGAGATTGTCCTCCCTTTGGGAGACCTCTATAAGATCCTTTAGAGTTTTGCTCATCAGTTTTTCATCAGTACCCTGAATATAACCGTAGCAAAGCCAACGAAGATTAGTGATCTCCATATTGGCAAAAGTTGCAGCAGTCATTCCTGTTTTTATTTCAAGATAACGTGATAGGCCGGATCTTGCCGTGAGGATCTGCCTAACATCCTTTTTCGTTGTATCATGATCCTCATCAAAGCCATAATCCGACCGGGAAATAGGGAGAAAATAAGGATCGATCTCGAACTCTTTATCAACTCTGAGATCGGACACCATCTCCATCATATCCTCAGAGGACATACGGTCCTGCTCCTCGATCATTTTCATGCTGAGCATATCAAGAAGTTTGTGGGCGCCTTCCTTCATAACAACAGATGCATTTTTACCGGAGATCGTCATAGTTCCGTGCTCATCCTGCTTGATGAGTACACTGATACCCTGATATGTAAAGAATGCGGAGTGGACCTGTGCCTCGGGAAACTCTCTCAAAATGCGGCGTAACTTGCCGATAGATGCAGCGTACTCCGCCTCCTTTTTTTTATCCTTCATAGGTGTGGTATCAGTTTTAAAAGCACGAAGGATCGTATTGAGTTCCGGATCAGTCGTAACAGAATTTCCGCTTTGCAGGTTACCCATTTTTTCCTGCCGGGGCCCTCCCAAATGATAGATCCTCACCTGATAAAGAAGGTCCTGAAGAGATAACCCCTTGTCCAAAAGCTCGGCAAACCTGCCGGTAGTCATAAGGGTTCTAAGATCCGAAACCAACTCGTATTCACTGATCAGCCGATCTCTGTTGGCCTCCACCAGTTCCCGTCGCCTGCTGCCGGTCTTTGAAGAGGATGAACGTTCCCCCAGGTACTTGTTACAACTTAGGATAGCAGTAAAAAAAGCCTGTTCCACCTCTTCCATCTCCTCAGCCGTAACGACCTTGGACAGAAGTTCTCCCACCTTGTCCACATCACCCTTGACAGCCTTCATGAGTTTGCTGTCTCCAAAGGTCTTTTTGTCATCCAAAAGAGCCTCTCTGGCATGTTTGGCATCCAGCATTTCCGTTCTGTGCTTGACACCAAGTTTATCCAACATCTCGGCATCCCTAAGCTGCCATCCCTGAACCTGCTCAACCTGCTGCTCAGTAGTGTTGATCTCTACCGGCTTTTTCTCGATCCGGATCTGCTGTTCTCCCTGCGGAACTGATTTATCCATTGATTATATCCTCCATCATGATCTTCTTTTTCCGGGGTGATCCCCCCTACTTACCACAATCTGATATCCTACTTTTTCAACCCTGTTTTCCAAACACCTTATACACTCTGCAGCTTCATCTCCCGTGCATATCTTGTTGTCGTATAAAAGATATTTTCCTCGCACCCCTGCCGGCGAAAGATTGGGCATGATAACATTGGCCCCTGCCATAAGTCCCTTTTCCCGGCCCATGGCATCCGCTGTACCCAGAGATGTCGTCGCCGGCAAAAGAACATCCGGCAGTAAAAGCCTTATGATCGATAACATCCGAAGCGTCAACTCTACCGATCCCAAGTTATGACCGGCATATTCCGTGTCGTGGTGTGGGATAAAAGGACCTATACCCACCATCTCCGGCCGAAACTCCTGCAAGAACCTGATATCTTTTATAAGATGCTCCGTTTTCTGATAGGGCGAACCGATCATCATGCCACACCCCACCTGATAGCCAATATCTTTTAGTTCTCTAAGGCACTTCATCCTGTTCTCAAATGACATATCCGACGGATGGAGTTTTTCATAATGAGCCTTGTCTGCCGTCTCATGGCGCAAAAGATAGCGATCCGCACCGGCTTCAAACATCCGCTCATAGCTTTCTCTGCTCCGCTCGCCGACGGAAAGAGTTATGGCACAATCAGGATGCCCGGCTTTTATCCCGCGTATTATGGAGATCATCCGCTCATCCGTGAAATACGGATCCTCTCCACCCTGCAACACAAAAGTTCGAAACCCAAGATCGTACCCCTGATCTGCACAAGACAGGATCTCCTCCTCAGAAAGCCTGTACCTTTCTGCCGACGGGTTACCCCCTCTGATACCACAATACTTACAGTTGTTCTTGCAGTAATTGGTAAACTCTATAAGGCCTCTCAGGTAAACGTCCCTGCCATAATGCGCTTCTCTGACGGCCACGGCCTTTTTGCTGAGGTATTCACCAATACCGGGGTCACTGCTATCAAGGATAGATGCAAATTCCTCGTCAGACAGATCGCCTTTTTGGATCAGTTTGTCTACTAGTTCCATTTTAGCCCTTCAATAGATGGAATACGTCGCGGTACAGTTTTTTTCGTCCATTTCCCAAAAGATACTCTATATCCTTAACAAGCAGTGGCTGCTCAAAAAGATCAGGTAAATAGGGTGCATACCTGGTGCCGGCACCTTCCGCGAATTCCTTTTTCAGATCGGAAAAGTTTTTACCCCTGTTGTAGCTTCTTCCGACAGTATCTGTCGCAGCATCCAGACAGTCCGCCGCCGTTACCAGATCTATGACAGTCTTGTAGGGGCTTTTAAATGTATCAAAGTTTGCCGGATATCCTCTGGAGCAGTCATACCACAAATGATGGCCCATTATGACATCCGCGTAATCCTTAGTAGACTCATGCTCCATGGCAATCTCGCCGCCGGTTGTCGGGTGACTCTTTATCATCATAAACTCATCATCCAAAAGCCTGCGTCCATACATGGAGATCGTATCTATAATGAAAAGCTTTCCCAGATCATGGCAAAGCGCCGCATGGTATGTATACCTAAGGATACGCCCCTTTTCCTCTATGACTTTTTCCGCTGTATCGCATCCGGGAAAACCTATGAAAAGCTTGGGATCATAGTCGATAAGATGTCTTGCCATAGCCTGCGCAAGCCGCGCCACCATGTTGCTGTGCACATAGGTCGGCGGATGTATGGCCGCAAAAACCGAAAGACAAAAGTCCTCCATGGTCATGGCTCCGGGAACTTCCTTATAGTACATAGGATAATTCGTCAGCAGTGTGGCGCACTTCACATATACGTCACTCTGCTTCGGAAGTCTGTTGATATATGTTATGGCAGACTGCTCGATATCCGCATATCTGTCATAATCCTCTTCCGTAAGTTCCATCCCTGTCAGCTTAACAGTACTCATATACAGAGAGGGCGTGTCCAGATTATTGTTGACTCCCGTCAGAGAATAGTCCTCCGTATCTCTCTTTTCATATTCTCTGTACAGATCGTCGCATGCCTTCCTTGCAGGTTTGATCTTTGCGATAACCGCTGCCGTATTTTGCAGATCCCTCATCTGCTCTATATTGACTGCTGAATGGATCGCCTCGTTTTTACAATTTTCAAGGAAAGCTACTGCTTTTTCCGCATAATGATAAACCCGCTTCGCTATCTCTTCCGGGATATACGAATAAGCAAAAAAACCACCATAATAATATATGCGAAACTCATATGATTCCCAGTCATACTCCGGATATGCTTCCCGATAAAATGGATCGTTTAAAACAGATTTCGCCCTGTCAAGAAAGGCAAGAGCCTCCTCCCACCAGCTAAGTGGCATGGGACGCAGATTATTTTCATACAGCAAAGCTCCCATAAGAGAATACTGCAATGCAGACCCTTTTGCCTCATCATTCAGTGTTACAAAAACGTCCTTATCGAGATAACTTTCAAGTGCTTTTACGTTTTCGATGGCCGCCTTTCGTATCTCGTCAATCTCATCATTTTCATAGCGAGTCAAAGCGGACACGAAAAAGTAATCTCTCTTTACCTTTTTAGCCATAGAAATGACCTTGTCGTTTTCATTTGTGGATCGATCGATCTCGTTTTGGATCAAGAGGCCATCCAACAGCTCGGACATATGGACATCCACTTCTTCAAATGAATCGTCTGAAACCAAAAGGTCAATAAGCTGCACTGTCGCTTCGCGCATGGTCTCCGACAGTTTTTCGTCAGAATTATAAAAAGGAGTCACCGCCTCAATAAACTCACGGTTTTCAGCAGCCAGCTTACCGATCTTGGAAAAATTCTCGATAAGGATCCTGCCATAATCATCCGCGTTTTCGATCTTTCCGAGATCCGGCGTCGAAAGCAGGCGTATCTCCTTCATGTTCTCAACATACTTGTGGATCTGCTGCATCCTATCTTCGCGATCCATTTTACCCCTCCATAAAATCCATAATAAAAATGAGCATACAAATAAATTATACACTCTCTTTGTTTCAATACAAGTTATTTTAGCGGAGAAACGCTCCTACAACGCTCCTACATGTACCTTAACGGTAGCGAACTTCGTTTATTTATGGTAAGATGATGAGCATATACTAACAGATTCATGTAGCCCAGAGAAAAGCTACTTTGAACGATAAACCCAAACGGAGATTGGATACTATGTATTGGTACGCTTTAGTCGGATTTCTTGCACTTGTGGTTCTTATCATCGAGAATCACTCGATTATGTTTTATAACCGTGAAGACGAAGATTTTGCCGAAATCGGTTTATACAGAAGGTTCTTATTCGGTATCGCGGCATACTATATCACTGATATCCTGTGGGGAATCCTGGACAGCATGCACCTGACGGCCCTCCTGTACCTGGACACCGTGGTGTATTTCGTAGCAATGGCCGTTTGTGTATTATTCTGGACGCAATACGTAGTAGCATATCTTGGCGAGAACAACGCCTTCAGTCGTTTCCTTTCCCTGGCAGGTCGTGTCATGTTCAGCGTTGTGGCCGCAGCTGCAGTCGTCAACTGTTTTACGCCGGTGCTGTTTTGGTTTGATAAAAGTGGAACCTACCACGCATGTCCTGCCAGACACGGCCAGCTTATAGCGCAGATCATTATACTCTTTTTGACTTCTGCCTATGCGCACCGCGCCATGCGAAAATCCCAGAGAGCCCTCAAAAAACGGTATCGTACGATCTTATTGTTCGGTCTGGTTGTGGCAACGCTTTTGATCGTCCAACTGAAATATCCATTTCTCCCTCTCTATACCATCGGCTTTATGCTCGGATCCTGTCTGCTTCATACCTTCGTTGTCAGTAACGAAATAGACGAATACAGGCAGACGATCGTGGAAAAACAAAAGCAGTCCGAGCTCGCCTCAGCTGCCAGTAATGCAAAGAGCACGTTTTTGTCAAATATGTCTCATGAGATCCGCACGCCTATCAACGTCGTGCTCGGCATGAACGAGATGATCCTTCGAGAAAGCGCAGAACCAAATGTCCTGGAATATTCCGAAAACATCCGTATTGCGGGAAATTCTCTCCTGGGGATCGTCAATGATATTCTTGATTTTTCGAAGATCGAAACCGGCAAGTTGGAAATCCTTCCCGTGGATTACGACCTCTCCTCCGTACTTAATGACATGGTCAATATGGTTCAGAGACGTGCCGACGAAAAAGGCCTTGCTCTGAAACTTGATTTCGATCCCGATACCCCCAGACTGCTCCACGGCGATGAGCTCCGGGTCAAGCAGATCATCACAAATCTTCTTACCAATGCCGTAAAATACACTGAAAAAGGAAGCATATCGTTTAATGTCGGCTTCAAGCGGGTGCCTGACATTGAGGAGAGCATCTTCTTAACGGTATCGGTGGTCGATACGGGGATCGGTATCAAGAAAGACGACATGGATAAACTGTTCTCGGAATTTGAACGTATTGAAGAGAAACGTAATCGTAATATCGAGGGCACCGGGCTCGGCATGAATATCACCGAAAGTCTGCTGGAGATGATGGGCAGTCACCTGGAGATCAACAGCGAGTACGGTAAGGGATCGGACTTTTCTTTCAGTTTGAAGCAGGAAGTAGTCGCATGGGATAAACTCGGCAATTATGAAGAATCCTATCATGCTTATGTTGCGAAGCAGAAGACCTACCAAGCGATGTTTTCTGCTCCCAATGCCATCGTCCTTGTAGTGGACGACAATCCCATGAACCTTACGGTCTTCCGGAATCTTCTTAAGAGGACAAAAGTGCAGATCGATACCGCAGAAAGCGGTGCCGAATGCCTGACACTTTCCAGAGATAAAAAATATGATCTAATCTTCCTCGATCATATGATGCCGGAAATGGATGGTATCGAAACGCTTCAGGCGCTGAAGGCAGAGCCGGATAATCCAAATCACAATACACTGACAGTAAGCCTGACCGCAAATGCCATATCCGGCGCACGAGATCAGTATATCGAAGCAGGCTTCACAGATTACCTGTCCAAGCCTATCGACTCGGAAAAGCTTGAGAAAATGCTGCTTTCGTATCTGCCGGATGATAAGATAGAGGAGTCGGTAGAAGTCGATACCGACATCGCCGAAGAAGACCAGGTGGAAATCCCCGAGAAATTACAATCGCTTAGCAAATCGGAAGTTCTCGATCTCGAAACCGGGATCGCGAACAACGGATCTGTCCGTAACTTTCTTCCGGTCCTTCAGTTATTTTATAGATCTATTAGAGAAAACGCAGATAATCTGGAGAAAATGTTTGCCGAAGAAGATATAGCGAATTATACGATCAAGATACATGCCCTAAAAAGTTCTGCAAAGATCATCGGAGCATCCGCTCTTAGCGAGGCGGCACAAAATCTGGAAACTGCGGGCAAGAGCGGTGACCTTTCATATATCCGCGAAAACCACTCTGCATTTATATCACAATATCTTGCGTTCCGTGAACCTTTGTCTGAGGTCTTCCCCTCAGAAGAAGACGAAGAGAACAAGCCGGAAGCAGGGGCGGATATTTTGCAACACGCCTACGAAGTCATGCGCTACGCCGCAGATGATATGGACTGCGACAGACTGCAGGATATCTTTAAGGATATGGACAGCTATCGAATACCGGAAGCGGAGACATCCAAATGGGAAAAGCTAAGAAAAGCATCTGACAACTATGATTATGATGCGGTACTAAACATTCTGGAAGAGGAGGGCTGACTGCCCTCCTCTTCTGCTTTCATTGCTGCTATTTCTCCTTTTTATGTCTAATCAATCATGATTTTATTTTAATAGAAGGAATAGACTATAACCGTGTTTGCATTCATCCTATATCCTCCGGTTTTTCATTTTTAATCTTGCCAAGCCAGGTACAGTAAATAATCGCAACTACTATCGTCGTTCCTATGTAAATCCAGTCAATCAATTCATTATCCGCACCGAACAACGAAAGGACATCGATCATGGAGTGCGCTATGATACATGGGATAATACTGCCTCCCTTATAACAAACCATCGTCAGAATAAATCCCCAGCTGATGGCAAAGATGATCTGCAAGACTGTCTCAAAGCTCGCCTGTCCGGTAAAGAGATTAACGATATGGCCTATACCGAATGTCACGGCAGAAACAATGATCGCCACTATCGTCTTATCCTCCCCCAGCATCGCCCTGAAAAGGAAGCCCCTGAAAATCATTTCTTCCACAAAGCCTACAAGAATCATGGAAAGTGATGCTATCGCCAATTCTGAACCATGATATGA
>JAEELH010000082.1 GCA_016288825.1 Lachnospiraceae bacterium
CTTTGATTTAGCATGGATATTTTATCAGTTCGAGTACTTGGAGTACTTAGAGTACATACCACGAGTTTCCAATGTACTCCAACAGGATTATTCTCTGTTCGAGTACTTAGAGTACGCTACTTTACTAACACGAGTTTCCTGACGATTAAGGAACGGAAACATTTCCGGCTCGAATGCTACCTCGAGTTCTGTTTCAATACGTGATCCGGTTTCATTATACATATTAATACCCTCATTAAAGGTATCAATTGATACCTAGATAATATAACGATACAGTATATTTGTCAACCAATAGGATTGGTTATAACATGGATAATGTGACAGATCTGTCCGATGGTAACAGAAGTGTGGGGATATGATAGCACCCGGATTTTGAGATGTAAAGAGGATCTGCCAAAGTTAATCATAAGTTAAGAAAGTTAATAAAAAATAAAGAAAACTAATAGAAAATAAAGAATTTCCCGGTGCCGAATCCGGTCCACAAAAAAGCAGGCAGGCATTCTCATGTTGTGAAAAACAAATATGCAGTGTATCATATAAATCAAAAGGAGGAGCGCTATGCAGAATAATAAGAAGATAACCAGTGTTTTCCTGGCATTTTTCATGACTATAACACTTATGGCAGATATGGGAAAGCTGACAGTTTTCGCAGCAGATGTCCCCGGTGCGCCCACAAACTTTACCGTAAAACCGCTGGCGTCGGATGATGATAAATATCTGATAACATGGGAGCCTCCTACAACCGGCGGCAAGGTTGAATATTACATTATCCAGAGTAATTTTAATTACGGGTTTGGCAACGAAAAGGAATGGGTCGATTTTCGCGAGATACATGACTGCTTTTCAGGGAATGCCTATGTTTGCGGCATAGCATCCAACGAGATCAGGCTGGTAGCAGCAAATGACGTGGGCAAAAGTCAGGGAACTGCGTCGGTTGTACTCGATGACCTTAAAGGAAAGACACCTTCAGGTATCCCCAATAAAATTGACCGGGATGATCTCACTCTGGCGCAGGACGGCGTTTCTGTAACCCTTGACTGGAAGGCACATGATTCTGCTGACAATCCCGCTGAATACTTTGAGATCGCAAGATGGGATTATTCCAAAGGAGGTCCTGATTTTTATCCCATAGCATATATTGCAGCAGTACCGGGGCGGAGTTCTTACAGTTGGACAGATGATGCCGTAATAAACGGGCAGACCTACAGGTATTCTGTAAGGGCAGCAAATTATAACGGATACAGCAGCTATTATGAGGATATGGGTTACTGGTTCGATATTACGGTTGGCAGTATCAGTACGGAAGAAAAGGACCGTGAGGCTGCGGACGCTGTCATAGCCCTTATCGCCGCGTTGCCAACAGATCCGGAACTTTCCGATGAGGCTACCGTAAACAGAGCCCTTGATGCCTATGCTGCATTATCGGAAAAAGCCCGGTCGATGGTTGGAGAAAGCGCGCAAAAGAAACTGTCGGCTTGCGATGGCATAATGAGTATCAAGCGCCTGATTGCAGATGGAAAGATGGAAGGCTCAGAAGAAAATGATGCTGAGATAGAGCGGCTTGTTGCCGAAGCAGAGGCTGCGGATACCGAATTAAAGAACGTCAAATCGCAAAACCCGCTTTCTGTTAAAGGAAAGACAGCGACTGTAAAATACAGCAAGCTTAAGAATAAATCACAAGTTTTAAAGGTCAAAAAGGTAATCTCGACCACAAAGAAGGGTCAGGGAAAGATCACATACACCAAGGTATCCGGCAACAAAAAGATTTCTGTAAACAAGACTACCGGAAATGCCACGATTAAAAAGGGCCTCAAGAAAGGCACTTATAAAGTGAAGATAAAGGTGAGGGTCGCAGGTAATGAAAACTACGAGCCTTCAAAAATCACCGTCATTGTCAAGATAAAGGTAGTCTGATCCCCGCTAGGTCAAACCGGTGCCTCCCGATGCCGGACCGGAGTCACAATAAAAACAGCAGCAGGACAAAATTGTCCTGTTGCTCTTTTTTTAGCAATCGCACTCGGCGCAAGATTTTTGCAAGCAAACACCTTTTAAGCCCAGTGGTTTAAAGTTTATTTAAGCATCGACTATTATATTGGACTCATAGAAACACACAGCACATGATGATGGACCGAAAAGAGGTATTGATATGAGAGAAAATATAATAGTGATACCGGCTTTAAATCCCGGAAGAAAACTTATAGATTTGGTTATAGATCTTCAGGCTGCCGGTTTTGAACGGATAATACTTGTAAATGACGGAAGCGGAGTTTCATATGAGAACATCTTTTCCCAACTTGGAATCCTTGGATGTTCGGTAGTAAGACATCCCAAAAATATGGGAAAAGGTGCGGCATTAAAGTCGGGCATAAGGGAAGCTGTCAATCAGTATGGATACCGTCAGGGAATTATAACAGCAGATTCCGACGGACAGCACTGTGTGTCCGATATCGTTAAGATTGATGAGGCGATGAATGCAAATCCGGGGAAACTTATTCTTGGCACCAGAGATTTTGATTCGAAAAATGTACCCTTAAAAAGTCGGTTCGGGAACAAGATCACATCGTCTGTTTTCGGACTTACTTGCGGAAAAAAGTGCCCCGATACACAAACCGGGCTCAGGGGTATTCCCGAAGAGCTTTTGATCCTGGCGCTTTATGCAGAGGGAACAAGATATGAATATGAAATGAATTTCCTCTGTGATGCAGCAGAAACCACTGCCATGGTTTATGTACCGGTTCAGACTATCTATGAGGACGGCAACCGCGGTTCGCATTTCAGGCCCATAAGAGATTCTGTTCTTATATATGCCAGATTTATGAGATTTTTGATCTCTTCCTTTGCAGGAGCAATAGCGGATTTCCTGGTCTTTTCACTGATGCTTGTTATGCTTCCGCTTTTTGGGTTAACAAGTACGGCATACACAGTTATTACAGCAACCGTTATTGCCAGGCTGATTTCCGGAGCCATCAATTTTACAATGAACAAGAAATATGCCTTCAAAAGCAAAGGCGATACTGCCGGTGAGGGTATAAGATATTTCATTTTGTTTATTAGTCAGATGGGAGCCAGCGCAGCACTGGTATCAGCACTGTCATTGTTGATCAATCCCGTGGCGGCAAAGGTCATCGTAGACTGCAGCCTGTTTTTAGTAAGCTATGTAGTCCAGCGGCGTTGGGTATTCAGACCCCAAAAAGCTTCTGCCAAGCATGGTATAAAAAGCTACAGGAATTTGAAATATGTTTAAGTATCGATCATAAGAAGGCACTTTTAAATAGTTCCTCACAGGAAAACTACAGAAGAAAGTAGAGGACGATATATATGAAGAATGACAAAAAAATAAGCACTATCTGGGGCATAGGCTTCGGGGTGTTTCTGACTCTCTACAGCGTATTTACTTTACTTGACGCCTTTGTAATACCAAGTAATGTAGTCAAAGTTGCTTCAGCTCAAAGTAGCACGGATACAACCGATTCTTTCGACAAGTCTGACACCGACAGTACCGGAAAAGAGCATGGCACCCATTCCGGAAGGCACGGTGGATCGCATCATAGACATGGAGGCGATAATACTAGTACGGATTCGGACTCGATCAGCGACAAGACCGTTACTTCTTCAGACATCAATAGCAGCGCTACAACATTAAGCGATTCTGACAATACATATACTTCAGACGGCGTGAAGATAACCCTTACGGAAAAGCGTGTGAATGATACCACTGTTTATGTAGCTGATGTTTATCTGGATGATCCCTCCCAGCTTCTTTCCGGGCTGGCAGATGATTCTTTCGGAAGAAATGTGAGCGAGACGACATCATCTATCGCAAGCCGGCTCGGAGCAGTTCTGGCGATCAACGGTGATTACTATGGTTTTAGAAACAGCGGATATGTAATGAGAAACGGTTATCTGTACAGAAGCAACGGCAGCGCCGGAAATGAAGATCTTGTGATCTATGAGGACGGTACTTTTGAGATCATAGATGAAGGTGACGTGACCGCAGAAGAACTCAAGTCAAAAGGAGCCGTGCAGATATACTCCTTCGGCCCCGGCCTAGTGATAGACGGGCAAGTATCCGTCGATGAAGATGACGAAGTCGGACAGGCAATGCAATCCAACCCCCGTACGGCTATAGGAATGATAGAAAAAGGACACTACGTGTTCGTGGTATCTGATGGACGTACATCCGAAAGCGCGGGACTTACACTTGAGCAACTTGCAGAGGTGATGCAGGATCTGGGATGCACCCAGGCGTACAATCTCGACGGCGGCGGATCCACCACCATGGTGTGGAAAGGAACAGTAGTCAATAATCCGACTACCAATGGAAGATCCATTAAAGAAAGGAGTGTCAGCGATGTTATTTATATATCTGGGAATT
This sequence comes from Lachnospiraceae bacterium, assembly GCA_016288825.1. Classification (GTDB taxonomy): domain Bacteria; phylum Bacillota; class Clostridia; order Lachnospirales; family Lachnospiraceae; genus Weimeria. The sequence continues at coordinate 4,376 of JAEELH010000082.1, forward strand.
AGCGGTTTTCTTGGCCTTTTTACCACCATATACTACCAGTTTTCCCACGGAGTAACCTCACCGTTCATGACATTTGTCTTTTTGATCCCTCTTGTGGGCGGATGCGGAAGTGTGCTGTTAAAAAGAATGCTGGGAGAAGGAAATGTCCTCTCCCACAACGCATACCCGGCCGGGCTGGCAGCTCTGATAATGGCATGCCTTCTTCATGCAGTATTTGATATAGCGGGAAACAGCTCGGTTTACGTGCCTCCCCTGTTTGTTATGGGGATCGGCCTTACTCTTGTGGGAGTTGTGTCGTATTTTGCCGGAAAAGTTAGCCGCCGGGCACGGGGCTGATTGTATAAATATAGAGCAGCGGGCCGGCTGCTCTTTTTGCACTATTCTATTAGCCAAACACCGCCCCGGGCAATTCTTTATTTTCTATTATGATTCTTTATTTTTTATTAACTTTCTTAACTTTTGATTAACTTTGGCAGATCCTATTTACATCTCAAAAATAGGGTGTTATCATATCGGCACACTTCTGTTTCTCTAAGACAGATCTTTATCTTTTTTGTGCGGAGTCTGCGCGCATAACCCACCTTTTTACGTAAAAGATTGTTGAAACACGAAACAAAGCACCTTATAATGAAAGGAGGAATATGAGCAACAAGGCAAAGATACGAGAAGCCGCCAAAGAACTGGTCCCAATTGATGACATTATGTTCTGCAAGATGGCTGAAGACCGTGATTTTTGTGAAGAAATCCTGAAGGTTATTTTGGAGGATCCAAGGCTAACCGTTATCAGTAATACGCCACAATATGTTGGTACAAACCTGCAGGGGCGGTCTGTCAGACTGGATACGCTATGCATACTTGGCAGTGGTCTCACAGTCAGTGTTGAGGTTCAGAAATCTGACAACGACGATCATCAGCGCCGGGTCAGATATAATAGTTCGGTTCTTACCGCAAATATTACCGATCCCGGGACGAATTTCAAAGACGTGCCCGATGTATACGCTGTATTTATCTCAAGGTTTGATATTTTTAAAGACAATCACGCTCTCTACCATGTTGACCGAGTGGTCCGTGAAAGTGGTCGTATTGTTGAAAATGGTCTTCGAGAAATATATGTCAATGCCACTGTTAAGGATGGAACTGACGTATCGGAACTAATGGAAGTATTCATAAGCCAAAATGCTTACAATGACAAATTTCCTATTACTTCTTCAATCAAACATCGATACAAAGAGACGGAGGAGGGAAAGAAAATAATGAGTAATAGTATAGACAGTATACTTGAACAACTGAGCCAAGAAAAACTTGCCGAAGGACTCGCTGAGGGGCGTGCTGAGGGGCGAACAAAAGCAATGAATGATATAAATGCCCTTAACATGCGTCTTATTGCGGATGATCGTATGGATGATCTAAAGCGTGCTGCATCTGACATCGACTACCAGTTAAAACTCTTAAATGAGCTCTTTCCTGATAGCGCACATTAAACGTTAAACAGCAGCGGGACATTTCCCACTGCTCCGGTATATACCGCTTGATCTATGAAGACTTAGCAGAGTACCACGTCCATAGAATACCTCGCATGGGCGTGGATGAATGCGTCACGGATTACCCTGATCTTTTATGTATCGTTTCACATTTAAGTCCGCGATCCTTAAAGACCTGCCTTATCTTCGCATACAGCGAGGCCTTAAGCTGTCCTGTTATCACCGGGCGCCTGTCCTTCTTTTTTACGGTACATGTGTTCTTTTCTCCTTTACAAGCACGCCGATTTATGCTATAATGATACTGCAAATCAAATGATGTTTCAAGGAGTCTTTATGTATCTTGTCACGCGAACCATCATATCCGCTCAGGATGTACTTTTCCCCTACTTTGACGAAAACGGACATAAGGCGCAAGCTCTTTATAATGCTGCTCTTTTCCGGATCCGTCAGATCTTTATCGGATGGGATAAGTCTGTCCGTAGCGAGAATGAA
>JAEELH010000001.1 GCA_016288825.1 Lachnospiraceae bacterium
AATGGTTTTCGGGAGTCCCTGCCCAAGGTGGTCAAGGATCATGTAAAATACTGTTATGCAAACGAACTACGTGATTACTTTGATAGCGGCGCAGATGTGGTAATAAATAATAACAAAGGCACGCGCACGGGGGTGCAGTGGACCAATACCATGAGCAGCATCAAAAAGACTGTTCCGAGTGCCCGTCTGATGACCATGGACTTTCGAAAAGAGCACCAGTGCATCTATGTGTTTGTTATTCATCCGGAGCGTGAAAAAAGGTATGAAAAGCTGCTGGATACTTTTTTGCACACCAATTGGAAGGATATGTTTTCTTAGATAAATGAAAGGTATCAGGATATGACCAAAAAGGAAAGAGAGCGCAATCTGCTCCAAATGCTTGAAAAGTCAATTGAAAACGATTTTGATGAGATGTCACTTTTTACATCTGAGGAACTGGGGACTGAGATGGACGTTTTCAGGGTATTGGAAACGGGTTATGGCAGCGCACTGACAGATGCTCTGGGTGAGTTCTTTTTCAGACCCTATGATGACAGTGAGAGCGACGTGATGCTGTTTTCGGCAGTTATTACACTGACGACAAAGCTGACAGCCAAATATGTTCCAACGCTTGCTGCAGGTATAGCCAAACTGAACTTTTACCTGCCCTGTGGCGGATTCGCCATCAATGCAGACGAAACCACGCTGGCTTTTAGACTGTCCCAGGTATGTTACAAAAGCCAATCAGATGAAGAGATCCTTCGCCAGCTCAAGGACTGCGTAGGGCTTGCGTTCGGCGCACCGGAGCAGTATGCAGGAATGCTGCTCAAAATGGCCGAAGGTGGAGTTTCTTTAAAGGAGCTGTCGGTTTTGTTTCCCTGATATGGAGGTGTAAATTATGCCCCCGAAATTAATCGGTAAAAATCTGCCGAAGTCACTTGATGCTTCGGTCTTTAGTAAAAAAAGCATTGAACAGAGTATGGAATCAGACCATGACCAGTCCAGCGTATTGGACAGGTCTGATATGCATGCCGTCAGCAGCGTGTCGGTGAGCAATAATGCGTTTATTGATATCAATGAGACGGAGATAGATCGGGCATGTGCAGATCTGGGATTCACCAAGAGCTTCAGAGAATCCGAAATGCCTGAGTATGTAAAGAAGGCTCATATACGTAAAAAGGACTCCCGCAAGATGCAGGTGGTCCTCAGTTCGGTTTCCAAAAAAGAGTTTAAAAAGGAGGCTATTTCCGAGGAGACATTCCATAGTTTTGTGTCGACCATTATGAGCATTGATATCACGGAAATGTCGGCTCTTTCAGACAATGCTCTGCTTGATAAATACGAGCTGTATGTCGGTAAAGTGTTTTCCAATATACCGGCCATTGACAATGTGTTGGAGGAGGGTATCGCACAAGGCTGGCTGGGAGATAATGAGCTCGCGTTTAGAGCCAGGCTGAATACGATCAAGGACCTTTCCCGTTTGTATGAGGCAAAAGCAATGCTTTTAACCAACCGTTATTATGTCCTTTTAGGGGATAAGGGCTACGAGGATGAGACCAGGGATTCGCTCCTTATCAAGCTTAAAAAGGAATACTTAAAAAAGAATCCGAACACGGCAAAGATCGATTATTACCAGAACGTAATACGTGTGATGGACAGCACGGATCTTACCAAAAAGGGTATCGCAAAGCGCGAGGAAAAGCATCTTAAAAGGCTACAGGACAAGGAAAAACAAAAAGCCGATCGTGACAAATACGACGAGCAGGTTCAAAAAGCCAGAGAGAAGCTGGAGCAACCCTTTGTACGCAAGACAGATGATATCACTGACGCTGTGCGACGGGCCATGAAGATCAATGTCTTTGCAGAGCAGATCTCTGATGATGCTGTCACAGACCATGTAAACAAGGAGCAGCAGGGGGGCATAGATATCGTTATGTCCTGGTTCCTTTCCGTATGTAATGAGGGCTCACGTTCCTATGAGAGCTTTGTTCTCAAGCTTTTGAAGTATCCCAAGCGACAGCAGCTGGCGGCTTTGTATCTCATAGAAAAGGACAAGCTGGAGTCTGCAACCAGGATGGACGTGTATGCGGCGCAGGCATTTTATGTGCCCGATCTGCAAAAGATCAAGTCAAAACTCGTACCCGGAAAGCTGGGCAGATTTATCAGACGGCTGCGCAAGGGATCGTCCTATGACTGGGACAAGGTATCGACCGCATTTGAAGCGGCATCAAAGTCAAAGACAGACCTGGCGGAATATGATCAGATGGTTTCCGGTGCGGAGGAGACGGAACTGCACGCATTGGGTTCCGAAAGGCATAAGAATCTGATCGATCTTTCGATGCAAAAAAGTCAGATCCTCATGGCGCATATGCAGAGCTTTGGCATCACGCCGGATATGCCAATAGACATGATAGAGGATGCGGAGATCAGGGAAAAGCTCCAGCAGGAGTACCGGGAAAATGTCAGCATCTTAAAGGAGATCTCGGAGATATGTCGCAGCGACGGAGCTGATCCTTCGGATATGCTGCTTCAGCTTTTCCAAAAGAAGCCAAAAGAGATGAAGGATGATGCCTATGGTCAGGGTATTACTTCGCTGGACAGTGTTGGAGATGCCATGGACGTGGTGAGTTTCATTGCTGACCGTACCTATGATGTAATGAACCTTATGGACCATGTCAAAGAAGCAAAGTATGTCGATGGTGTATCGGGTATAATCGGTGGAACTGCCGACTTTTTCCATACTATTTTTTCGCTGCGCAAGATGTATGAAACCGTCTATGATAAGACCATGGCGGAGGAGGAACAGGGCACGGATATCATGAGTCACGCGGGAAAGGCTGTTCGTCTTTTTGGCAATGTTGGGCGTCAGTATACCTTTGCTACCAGGGCATTTCTTAACTTATCCGAAGCCACCAACAACTTGATATACAGTGTATCCGGTGGATTGTTCGGAGCCGGAAGTCTGGTGATGGCGGTCGCCAGCGGCAAAAAAGTCAAGGATTCCAAAGCCAATATCAGCAGATTGTCAGAGGCGGAGAAGACACTTCTGGAAGTTCCCAAGGAAGAGTTGACCAATGAAGACAAGACGCTGGGAGTTTTCATGACTCACAGAAAAGATGCCTTGAGCCGGGAAAAGCGTACAGCAGCCATTGATTCGGCAATATCTTTCACGTCTGCTGTGGGAGGCGCTTTGATGGTCAATCCCGCCACGGTATCGGTAGGAGGTATTGTAAAGACTGTTGCGGATATTGCAAAGCCGCTGTTTTCGGATCTTCCGGATTATGTTTCAAAGAAAAGGGAGAGACTGAGACTTATTGATGACTATCTGTGTCTTGACAAGCTGGTAGAGGATGTAAAAATCAATCATCCTAATATTCCTGAGGCAAAGCTTCGTGAGGCGGTCCGGACAGAGGCTATGGCACAGCTGGGATTCAATGGTAAAGAAGCCATGCACCGGCATATCGCAGGGACCATGGCGGACATTATATACAGGAATGCATACAAAAAACCGGACGGATCCTACTACACCCAATCCGAATATGAGTCGGATCAAAAGAGAAAAGTAAAAAGCCCGGAAATCGCCAAGAGAAACTCATATCTTGGCGCAGTAAGGTCTCTGGGATTAAAGATATCTCTTCCGGATGCGGCAGGGGTCGCACCCCTTGTGACGCCGGGGCTCCTGACCGCCAAGATAATGGGCTGATCAAAAGCTGGGAAATAATCAGATGATGGGGTTGGCGGCAGCCTTTTTGATAAGGCACTTGGCGAGTTTCTTGATTTTGCCGGCGATGCTGTCCTTGTCGGTCACAACATCCATACTTTTGACATGAAATTTCTGCAGAAGAGCTCTCAGGATTATTTCGGAAAGCTGGTCGGCAATGATTATATAGATACGCTCGTACTGGCAAAGCTTTATCTCCCGAATATGAAGCATCATACATTATCAGACCTCGCCATGCACTATGGTATAAGTACTGCCGGTGCTCACAGGGCCTTGGCGGATTGCCGGATGAATCAGCAGGTATTTGAGCACTTGAAGGATGAAATAGAGAATCCTACCGAGGCTGCAAGAAATGTAAAGAAGTGTCCGAAGTGCGGCAATATTTTGAAAAAGAGAAATGGCAGATACGGAGAGTTTTGGGGATGTATGAGCTATCCGGAGTGCAGATATACAGAAAATATCTGATCTGACTGTGCGGCTTTGCAATTAGCAAGCCATAGGTATTTCTTCCTTACGTTGTGGAATCTAAATTATGCTCGCCAAGGTTACTGTTTGGAAATCCGGATCCATTTGTTTTGGGGATCAAGTTGCATTCCGCATGTAGTATTAAAACTCGTGAAGCTAAGTTGTTCGTATTCGTAATCGGGAGTTTTGTACATGATTTTTACCTCAAAGTGCAAGCTATAAAGCCCATAAATGTGTTAAAACGTATTATTTACCTTGCACTTTAGGATATCAAAAATCACGTCAAATGCCCATATTTACTGGCCTGAAAGGGTTGTTGACCAAATACTATATATTCATCCGATTTCTTGAAAAAAATGAAAAAACCTGCCGAGGGCAGGTCAAAATTCCATACTCCGAGTATGCAATATTTCTCTAAGCTAACGAATTCCATACTCCAAGTATGTAAGTCTCCAAAAAGAGACTAAATTTTACATACTCCGAGTATGGCAAGTCTCTAAAAAGAGACCGGCTCTTACATACTCCGAGTATGGCAGTCTCCAAAAAGAGACTAAAACTACATACTCCAAGTATGGCAGTCTCTAAAAAGAGACCAAAATCTGGGTAGTCTCCAATAAGAGACCAAAAAAGTAACAGGATACGCAAAAGTGTGCACCCCCTCCCAGGGCCTTCCCTTTCGCCCATAGATCCAAAGCGGATCTACCATAAGGGGCTGCGCCCCCTAACACCCCCGGTAAGACCGCATCTGCGTCAAAAAGAGCAAAAAAAAGACCGTGCCAGATAGCACGATCCTGTAGTTGTTTATAATATTGTCCTTATCGGGCCCATATAGCCCCTCTAAGCCCTTTTAGGCCATTTACCCATCAGATGGCGGTTTGATGTCTTGATCGCCCTTACGGGCCCTCATACGGCCTTACAGAGGCATATGTAGTGTTTGGTCAACAACCCCTTTTTCGGGAGTTGTGAACGATTAATCCTTTATTTTGCACGCCTTTGAGGAACAGATGATTTTTCTTCATATTCCTCAACTGCAAGTTTAAAAGTTCCAAAGATGTTTGTTACCAGCACCGACATTGCAATTGTAGACAGGGAAGTATCTTCTCGCTTTTTGTTGATGACTCCCATGCCGTTTCGCCTTTTGGCAGTGCTAAAGTATCGCTCGATCTCAATGCGAGCGGTACTGTCTCGGGTAGAAATCTTGCGTTTTTTCTTAGATTCAGCGCTATCTTTGGCGGGGGAGCCTTCGTATCACATCATAGTTGAAATAGCCAGAAAATAATGCGCTTATCCTTGACTTCGCCGAACGGCTTATTATACAATAAAACTGACGAAATAAAGCCGAACGGCTCATTTTGTCCCCGTAATATAATAATATGTTCGAACGGCTTACCGGGAACGGAGATTTATATGATAATAAACAATGCAACTGATTTTGGGGAAACCCTTAGAAAACAAAGAAAAGCGAAGGGGTATACGCAAAAATACATATCTGAATTTACCGGTTTCAGTATCAGTTTTATTTCTGACTTGGAGAATGGCAAAAGTACAATTGAACTGGGCAAAGCCATCTATCTTGCGAATATGCTTGGACTTGATATTGAAATCAACGTGAGGGGCAATCAATGAAAAATTATAATGTATATATCGAAGTCTGCGGCAGGCAGATTAGGGTTGGAGAAATCAAAGGTAATTCTTCCGAAGATGCCTGTTTTTCGTATTCAAAGGACTATATTTCGATGAATGGTTCTAAAGCCATTTCAGTTTCACTTCCATTCCGGGATGAGCCATTTTCTCCTGATCAGACCAAAACTTTTTTTGACGGGCTGCTACCGGAAGGGTTTATGCGAAAGACCATCGCTTATCATATGCACTTTGATGAGAGTGATTATTTATCAATTCTGTATAACCTTGGGAAGGAATGTATTGGTGCAATACGGATAGATGAGTCAGATGAAAAACCAGAATACGGATATGAGGCGATAACTCCCAAACAGGTGGAGGAACTTGCGGCTGAGGGAGCAAAAAAGTCTACTGAGATGGTAATAAAAACACATTTGTCTTTAACGGGCGCATCGGGGAAAGTCGGACTATATTTCGATGAAAATAGTAATAGATGGTACATGCCACGTGGACTTGCACCCAGCACGCATATTGTAAAACAAAGCCACATTAGACTTGAAGGAATAGTCACTAATGAACAGTTGTCCATGCTTGCAGCACGTAAATGTGGAATTAGTATCCCGGAGTGTTTTATTATCAATGTCGGAAAGGGGATTGATTCAGAGGTCCTTTTTGCCACCAAAAGATATGATAGAGTTATTGATGAAAGCTCTGAACTGATCGGGAGTCTTAGGCGGCCTTTTAGGATGCATCAGGAAGATTTTGCACAGGCTATGGGGATACCGTCTTCTGAAAAGTATGAAAAAGAAGGGCAGAACTACGCACAGAGAATGTTTGAAATAATACGTAATAACACGACTGATCCGTTAGAGGATCAGTTGAGGCTTTGGAACAGGATCGTTTTCAACTTCGTGCTTGGCAATACGGATGCCCATATCAAAAACTATGCACTGCTTTATGATCCTCATATGGAGGGTATGTGCCTTGCGCCTGCCTATGACATGATCAGTACGGTGATATATGAAAGCTCAACACGGGACATGTCATTTAATATTGGTGGGACAAAAAACATTGACGGTATTAACGAAGAAAGCTTTAAATCGTTTTCAGCAAGTGTCAAAATAGGTGAAAAGCTTGCTATGGCAAACTATTACAGTATGCTGGATCGTTTTGAAAACGCAATAAAAGAAGCGTCAAAAGAGCTTTGCGATGCCGGGTTTAAAAGTGCCGGTGATATCGCCGACAGTATCCTTTTGGCGCGAAAAAAATTGTTGTAATTAGTAACTCACTGACAAAATCGGAAAAGATCCGCAGACTGGTAGACGAGTACGAAATTCAGGATGCGATCGAACTTGATAAGGAGGTACAGACCATGTGTTGTTTCGTAGCTCCTCCATAACCTTTTCTGCTGCTAAGGTAAAGGTCATTAAAACATTTTAATCGTCGTCAACCACCCATCACCTAAAGGTAATGGGCTTGCGACTCCCCTGTAGTTCGTTGTAATAACTCCTACATTTTGTCGGTGTAACTTCCGTGGGGTCGCATCATGGGACGGTTGACACCGCCCCTTACGACAAAGTTTACTCTGCCGTAACTGTATCAGGTACTTGACTATCTTCAAGATAGTTGATTCCCATGCGGTACAGATTCATGGCTCCAATGCGGTCATCGTTTGACTTATAACCACAGTTTTTGCAGGTAAACAGATGTATCTTCTTGTTACGGTTAGACTTTTCAATGTGTCCACAGATAGGACAACATTGACTCGTGTAACGAGGGTCAACCTTAATAAC
>JAEELH010000083.1 GCA_016288825.1 Lachnospiraceae bacterium
CAATGAGGGAGTACTTGCTGTAGGCGGATCTCTTTCAGCACTTTCTCCTGAGGAGACCAGGATCCTGCTTACGGATGCTGCAGATGATGAGCCTGTTGATCTTCCTGTAGAGGTTGGTTTTGACAGTATTGATTCTGCCATTAGGGTTGCATCCATGCTTTATCCCTGGAATGGCGACGCAGAGAGTTCTCTTCGCAAATATGACGACAGGTACTTCCTTAGGGTTGTACTCAGAGAGACCAAGAGGACTTTGGTCCGCAGTATCTTTGCACTTGCCGAGTACTGCGACGATATCGAGAGGGCAGTAGGCGGATACGGCAAGGTTACGGAGCATGGCCAGGTTATCATCCCGGAGGGTGCCATCAAGAAGCTTGCTCAGTTGGCTATGACCGAACAGTAATATTATCCAGCATAAATTCTCTTCCCTGTAGGAGATCACCACTGTGATCATGACAGGCCGGGCAGGTGTAGGAATTATCCCGGGAGGGGGTATATTCAGTACCGCAGCCATTGCATTTTATGATCACAGGTACCATATGTATATCAAGCACAGCACCTTCGAGTGCTGTGTTTTTTGTTGCTTCGGGGAAGTACTTGTGAAGATACTCCGGGACGATACCGGTCATCTCACCTATGCTGACGGAAAGCTTTTCAATGGTTTCTTCGGAATCACCAAGTGCTTCGGCAGCCATATTGACAAGTTTGATGCAGTAACTCATTTCATGCATGAAAGTATGCTCCTTCTGATGTTTATCTCGAATAGAGTCTAACACATTTCAGGGGGCATTTTAGTAAAAGGATTTTTGTACATTGAAAAAAACATAATTATACGCATCCATCCCCACTGGGGGGATGGGATCAGGTTGACTTTAGATGCGAAATTATGGATAATAGATTAGTTGCAAAAAGAAACAGATGGAGGTAGTTTTTATGATGATAATCCCTTTTCTGATTCTGTTTCCGTTTGTCGTAGCGGCACTTATGTTTGCTATCCGTCCCAACAAGATCAGGAACGGCGTAGCGTACGTCAGCGCGGCTGTTATAATCGGAGCAGTGATCTATCTGGCAGTCAGCTGGCTTTTGGCCGGGGCCCAGGTACAGACTTATTTTGTGGACACTCATATTGCTGATAAGGTTATCCTTGCGGCAGAGGTGATCCTCATGCTTGTAGTTACATTCCTTTGCTTCAAGCATCGTAAGTATTGGATCTCACTTCTTACCATCATCCCCACATGCATGATGGTCTATTTGGAGTTGTACGGTCCCAAGACAGAGTCATTCAGTCATATCTACATTGATCACCTTTCCATTCTTATGTGCCTTATTGTTGGTATCATTGGTGGACTGATCATAGTATATGCTGTTGGATACATGCATGGTTATCATCATCACCATACAGATATTCCCGACAGGAGATATTATTTCTTCATGCTCCTTTTCCTTTTCCTCGGAGCAATGTTCGGATTTGTTTTGTCCGAAAATTTACTTTGGATCGATTTCTTCTGGGAGCTTACAAGTATCTGTTCTTTCCTTCTTATCGGTTACACCAAGGAGCAGGTTGCTGTTACCAATAGTTTCCGCGCTTTGTGGATGAACCTTCTCGGTGGAACAGCTCTTGCTGTAGGCATTATGTACTTTGCTTACACAGGACAGAACTATTCACTTCATGAGCTGGTAAGAGCAGGAGTAGAGGGTAATGTCTTTGCAGTCATCCCTGTTGCGCTTATTGCTTTTGCAGCACTGACCAAGGCAGCTCAGCTTCCTTTCTCCACATGGCTTATCGGAGCCATGGTGGCACCTACGCCTTCATCGGCTCTTCTTCACAGTGCTACCATGGTCAAGGCAGGAATCTATGTATTGTTCCGTCTTGCACCTGCTATGCAGGGAAATCTCACAGGATATATGATCGCCCTTATCGGTGGTTTTACATTCTTTGTAACTTCAGTTATTGCGATCGCACAGAGCGACGGCAAAAAGGTTCTGGCATTTTCAACCATATCCAATCTCGGACTTATGGTTGCCTGCGCCGGCGTAGGACGTCCCGAGACCATTTGGGCAGGTGTGTTCCTTATGATCTTCCATGCGATCTCCAAGTCCCTGCTTTTCCAGGACGTGGGAGCTACAGAGAACTCACTTCATTCCAGAGATGTTGAGGATATGCACGGACTCCTTTACCTTTTGCCCAAGCTTGCTATCTTCATGTTCATAGGTATTGTCGGCATGTTCCTTGCACCTTTCGGAATGCTTATCGCAAAGTGGTCTGCACTGAAGGCAGCGGTTGATTCAAGCAATATCATTCTTGTAATCTTTATTTGCTTTGGTTCTGCGACTACATCATTCTATTGGTCAAAGTGGCTGGGCAAGATCATTTCCCACAGCCATATGACAGGTGAGCCCTTCAAGGATATCACCAAGAAAAATGAGATGATCTCACTCTCGATACATGCAGCACTGATGATCCTTCTGTGCGTTCTGTTCCCGTTGCTTTCAAAAGTATACGTGAGCCCTCTTTTGATGGAGATGTTCGGAACAGCTACAGACGTTTTACCGGCAGGAGTTCTTTATACTCTGGTTGCTGTCATCGTTCTTGTGTTTGCGGTTCCCGTCTTCTCATACCTGTTCTCCAGGAATGTTAAGACCAATGTCAAGCTGTCCTACATGAATGGTATCAATGTAGGAGACAACAAGTCATTCACAGACTCCTTTGGTGATCCCAAGAGACTTTGGCTTTCTAACTATTACTTCCACAAGATGATCGGACAGCGTAAGCTTATGGTGCCGGTTCAGCTTATCGCCACTGCTACGCTTCTTGTCATGATGATTATGATCATAGGAGGTGCTATCTGATGAATATGTTTATTAGAATAATCGCTTATATTCTTTTAGCACCCATAGTAGGTGGACTTCTTGAGGGTATCGACCGCAAGATCTCTGCCAGGATGCAGCGTCGTGTGGGACCTCCCATACTTCAGCCTTTTTATGATGTTATCAAGCTCTTCAAAAAGCAGGTTATTTCGGTTACTACAGGCCAGTCATTTTTGCTGATCACCTATCTTATCCTGATGATAGTGACAGGTATCATGTTTTATGGCGGAACCGATATCCTTATGTGCTTTTTCGTAATGAGTACGGCTGCCACCTTCCTGTATTTTGCATCGGTGGTTTCTTCATCACCTTATGCAACCATCGGTTCTCATAGAGAGCTTATCCAGATGATGTCATACGAGCCCGCAGTGCTCCTTGCCTGCGTTGGTTTCTATCTGGCTACGGGAACATTCAATGTATCAGAGATCGCTCAGTCACAGATCTCCAATATTGCATATCTTCCCGGTTTCTTTGTGGCTTTTGTGTTCATCCTTACCATCAAGATGCGTAAGTCACCCTTTGATACCAGTACTTCACATCATATGCATCAGGAGCTGGTCAAGGGTATCACAACAGAGATGGGTGCCCAGAATCTGGCTATCTTCCAGATCACAGAGTGGTATGAGAACGTTTTCCTTATGGGAGTTATTGGTCTTTTCATCGTAAACTCCAATCCCATAAGTATCGCAGTAGCAGTAGCTGTTGTACTTGTTACTTATTTTCTTGAGATTCTTATTGATAATACCAGTGCCCGTGTTAAGTACGAGCTCATGCTTAAGATGAGTTGGATGGTTACCCTGTTTTCCGCAGGCGTTAACCTTCTGGTACTGATGCTGGTTCAGAGAGGAGGCGCGTGAAATGGCTAATATAAAGAGGTCTCCGTGGCTTTTGCATTATGACGGATCCAGCTGTAACGGATGTGATATAGAGGTTCTTGCCTGCCTGACTCCCGTTTATGACGCGGAGAGGTTTGGAGTTATGAATACCGGCGATCCCATGCAGGCTGATATCCTTCTTATTACGGGTGGTATCAATACTCAGAATCAGGAAGTTGTTAAGCAGCTTTATGATCAGATGCCCAGACCCAAGGTAGTTTGCGCTGTAGGCGTTTGTGCCTGCACAGGCGGCGTATTCAAGGATTGCTATAATATCCTCGGTGGTGCGGATACTGTTATACCCGTGGACATTTATGTTCCCGGTTGTGCTGCACGTCCCCAGGCTATCATTGATGGTATCGTTCAGGCGGTTGAGCTTTTCCAGAAGCGCAGCGAGGAGCATGATGCTCTTGTCAAAAACAAAGGAAAGGAGGCATCATAATGGCTGAAGTTATCGCACCCGAAAATATTTTGGAAGAAATTGAACTTTCAGATCTCCTTCATGTTGTTATGACAAAGAAAAAGGAGGGACTTCGTCTTTCCCAGGCCTGCGCAGCTTATGTAGACGGTAAGTATGAGCTTTCCTATTCTTTTGCTGACGACAAGACTTATCAGCTTACAACTCTTAGAGTTGTTATTGATGTGGATGCCAAAGTTCCTTCCATTACCGAGATCGTTCCCCAGGCTATCTTCTACGAAAATGAGATGAAGGAGCTTTTCGGAGTCAATATAGAGATGATAGCTCTTGACTACAATAACAAGCTCTATCGCATCGAGGAGGAGGCACCTTTCGGACCTAAGAAGGAGGAGAATAATGGGTAAAAGAAGTATCATTCCGTATGGTCCCCAGCATCCGGTGCTTCCGGAGCCTATCCATATCGATCTTGTGATCGAGGATGAGAGGATCATCGAGGCTATTCCCTCTGTAGGATTCATTCACAGAGGTCTTGAGAGTCTTGTAGATAAAAGAGATTTTAATCAGCTTGTTTACGTAGTTGAGCGTACCTGCGGTATCTGCAGTTTCCAGCATGGTATGGGATACTGCGAGGCAGTAGAGAGTGTATTTGGAGTTGAGATCCCCGATAGGGCTAAGTTCCTTCGTACTATCTGGTCAGAGATGTCCAGGATCCATTCCCACCTTCTTTGGCTGGGACTTCTGGCAGACGGTTTCGGATATGAGAACCTATTCTATCAGTGCTGGAGGATCAGAGAGAGAGTACTCGATCTTATCGAGCTTACCACCGGTGGCCGTGTTATCTTTTCCGTTAACAAGATCGGCGGTGTGCTTAAGGATATTCCCGAGGATCAGCTCAGACATATCCTTTCCGAGCTTGATGCAATCGAGGCAGATCTCAATGTGATCAAAAAGACATTTATCGAGGACTATACCGTTCAGTCAAGACTTCGCGGTATCGGTATCCTGACACGTGAGCAGGCTCATGACCTGGGTTGTGCAGGCCCTGTTGCCAGAGCCAGCGGTATCAAGGCAGATATGAGAAAGCGCGGTTATGATGCTTATCCTCATCTTGATTTTGAGCCTATCGTAAGTAATGCAGGTGACTCCTATGCGAGATGCTACTGCAGACTTATGGAGGTATTCCAGTCCATAGATCTGATCAGACAGGCTATCGGTAAGATACCCGGAGAGAGCGATCTTTCAGTTGCTATCAAGGGTAATCCTGATGGCGAGGCATTCTTCAGATGTGAGCAGCCCAGAGGCGAGGCAGTTTACTATGTCAAGGGCTCAGGAAAGACCTTCCTTGACAGGTTCCGTGTCCGCACACCTACTTTTGCTAACCTGCCGGGTCTTTGCGAGATGCTTGCAGGTGCTGAGTTGTCCGATGTCGGACTTTTGGTTATTACTATTGATCCCTGCATCAGTTGTACAGAGAGATAGGAGGAAGATATGAGCGTTCTTAAGTATGCACCGGAAGCTCTGAAGAATCTCTTCCGCGCTCCGGTTACGACAAGTTATCCCGCCAAGCCTTTCGAATACAAGGAGAGGACAAGAGGTAGGATAGATATTTCCATTGATGACTGCATCGGCTGCGGACTGTGCACCAGGGCTTGCCCTTCATCTGCACTTTCAGTCGACAAAAATGCGGGCACATGGACTATCAACAGATTTGACTGTATCGCATGTGGTTACTGTGTAGAGAAGTGCCCCAAGAAGTGTCTTACCATGGAGCAGAACTATCAGGAGCCCGGTGGTGAAAAGCAGAGTGTTACCTATCAGAAGTCTCCCGAGGTTATGGCTGAAGAGGCCAGAAAGCGCGAGGAGGCAGCAGCTAAGGCGGCAGCAGCAAAGGCTGCAATGGAAGCTAAAAAGGCAGCAGAAGCGGCAGCTGCAGGCGGAGAGGAAAAGTAATATGTGTGTTGCACTACCCGGGGTTGTAAAAGAACTGGGGGAGGGTACGGCAGTGGTTGACTTTTCCGGCAATGAAGTATCTGCAATGACAGGTCTGGTCCCCGTTTCGGTAGGGGACAGGGTACTTGTTCACGCAGGCTGCATCCTTCAGGTATTATCAGAGGATGAAGCAGACGAACTTGTAAGTATCTTTTCGGACATTGGCAATGCAGCAGGAGGAAAAGCTTCATGACAGGTATGTTACCATCCATAGATGAGATGAGAGATTTTCTTTTGACCTATGATGGAGAGCCTGTACGCATAATGGAGGTTTGCGGCAGTCATACTGCCGCTATACACAAAAATGGGATTCCGGGGATGCTTTCACCCCGGATTTCTATTTTGTCGGGGCCCGGATGCCCTGTATGTGTGACGCCTTCAGCCTATGTGGACAGACTGATCCAATTGGCGGAAGAGGGAAGTCATATAGTGACTTTCGGTGATATGATGAGGATCCCCGGAAGCAGAGAAACTTTGGCAGATATTTCCGGTAAAGGCAGAAGTGTTACCATGGTGTATTCGCCCTTTGATGTTATACCCATGGCAGAGGCAAGTCCGGGTACGGACTTTGTTTTTGCGGCGGTGGGGTTTGAGACAACAACGCCGGTATACGCTCTTCTTTTAGATAGGATC
>JAEELH010000084.1 GCA_016288825.1 Lachnospiraceae bacterium
AATCCGGAATTCCCAAAAGTATTTTTGAACGAGTATGACAAGGGACAGTGCGCCATCTACGGGACAGTTGAGATAGGAGACAGCGGGATCAAACTTGATAAGACTCTGCTTCGTTTCTTTGACGGAGAGTCCTATTCCATGAAAGACTACCGTGTTGCGGCATATGATACTCCTAAAGATGCTGGAGCTGATTACGGATTATACCTTATAGACTCCGGTGTATACGCATCAAAGGGAGGTGACAATTGGGAGATCGGCGACATGGTTGTTACATACAGAGTCGTAGATCCGACAGTTTTAGAAGGTGAATTTACGGCTATAGGAAAGCTTACCGATGACAACGTTCTTTACAGAGACGATGATGTCGGTGCTCTTTACGACAAAAAGGTAACTCTTGAACAGGCCAATAAGGACTATAAGGCTGATTCACTGAAGAGCGGAATTCTCTTTACCGTAATAGCTCTTGTTATACTTATCGGCGGATTCTTCCTGGTAACAATATTCTTGGAATAATACCCGGAAAACTGAAAAAAAAACCTATAAAGCTTTTTTCGGAGTAGTACAATGAGCGACAACAATACTATATTTAAAAAAGAAGAGGAAAGACTCATAAAATTTGAGCAACTGTCAGATTCAAAAAACGACCTTGCTTATCGCCAGATGAATTCACGATATGTTAATCTCGAACAGCAAACCAAAAGCGCCAAGGAGAAATCTGAATACATGGCTCATCTTTTGGCGAGAAAAAAGGAAATCGAGTCACAGTGGGTGAAAAAAACCGACAGTCAGGCACTTGAATTATTTGATAAGGCAAGTAACAAAGACCCCAAGACAAAAGAGTATTATGCGGGCTTTTCTATGACGGAGATGGAGGTGCTCCTTAAAAACAACGAGCGCGGCGGAAACTCCACTCTGTATAATGACGTAGTGACGGATCTTGAATTATTTAACGCCGCAAAGGGCAAAGTAACAGAAAAAGATGATAAGGTCGATCTGCTTAAACGGATCAAGTTAAGCTGCGACGCATATATTTCCGACAGGAATCCATTTACAAGGTCCGGAAAAATAAGAAAAGCCATGATCCTGCGTCTCGCTGATCAGGTTGAAGATGAGCTTAGTGCACTCTTGTCACAGGAAAAAGATGGCTTTGATCAGGATTCTTTATGTGCCGCTACTCAGGAGCACTTTGACACCATAAGCAGATACTTTCAGGGGGAGATCGAGTTAGGAAAAGAAGAAGTCGCAAAGCTTGACGATGAAATGGTTCGGCTTTGTTCCAAGATTGCTTTACTGCCAATAGATAAAGGTCAAAATGATGTGTTTTCCAGCAGATTCTTTAATGTTCTTGGATGGAACTCACGAGTGCCACGGCTGGTTCCCTCTGATGAATATGAAAAAGCAGTAGAAAAATCACCCCTCAAAGCAAAAATGTATCATTGCATCATGTCTGTATTTGGTATGCGGAAGACAGGACTGGCTTTTGCCAAACAGTTTATTGGAAATGAGGGACAACGTCATTATTTGAGTAATGGCATATTTGGAAGAGGCACTTATGCTTGCGCGGAAGACGAAGTGCAGGAAGAAGGAGAACAAAGTGCTTCAGAACATTGCTGGGAATGTTATGGAAAAACTGAAGGCTCGGTCCAGTTTGAACTTTGCTTTAATGAAAATGCCAGGATCATAGCTGAAGATAAACTGAGAACGCTGTTGGAAGATCGATTTCAAAAAGAATTTCCAAAGCTTTATGATGCTATATTAAAGCTTGAAAAAAGTAATGCCGGAGATGGATATACCTATTATTCTTTGTATGCTGCCTTATTGGGATATAATGCCATATCAGGAGAAAATCGAACTCGATTGAAGTATTATTTGGGAATCGACAGAAGTGTGTTTACGGTTTGTGACACCATCGGGCTGAAGAAAGAATATTATGATGATGATGAGGATGAATACGCTACTAAAATAGAGAAAATAAAAATAACAAGGGAGGATCAGAATGGTTGAACTTACGTTGGGTCAGCTTCGTACCATACAAGAATCGACTCAGTCCTGGAGAATGCTTTTAGCTAATATAGAAGGCGCCATGGGCGAAGTTCCAAAGGATGTCAAAAAAAAGATAGATGCGCTGCAAGAAGGATTTATAAAAGCTTTTGGTGAGTATTATACACAGTCTATTGAGACCAATGACGGAAGGAATGCCGATGATGTAGCGTCAGATTTCGCAAAAATATGGTCAGAAAAACATCCTGAGTTTTATGACGTAAGAGCTATTTTTTCCGGTTGCGGAGAAGATGCACTTAGGAAAGCTGAAAAAGCCATCAGTTATGCTGAGAGTATACTGGCATAGCCGTAGCATACATAATACCTCTCACAATGAGAGAAGATAGTCAAAAACAACTAGCGGATAAATACACATTTATCCGCTAGTTGTTTTATATAGATTTAATTATCGTGCTATCCCCTCTATTTATACGGTTTTAGAGACATCCCGTCATTCTTTTTCCATATCTCTGAATTCCTGAACCGATGCCATAAGATAATCGCATTTCTCCTGGGGGCCAAGTACTTTTTCAACGTGAATTACCGCTTCCGGCTGTCTCATTGTGATCATAACATCAAAACTCTTGCCGTATTTTTCCGTGGCGGCTTTGATCGACAAACGCATAAGTTCATCACCAAGCTCACTTGATTTCGCATAATAATATACGGGTGATATGGCATTTTCAACCATTGCAACCAAGATAGCTCCCTCGGGTTTTGATCCATTTAAGGCCACAAAACAAAGATCTGCATCTAATTTTGGTAACAGTCCATCAGGAGTATATGAATAAGTTGCGGTATCTATCATGCACAGCTTATCTATACAATCTCTGACCTGAGCTCCCGTCATCTGCGAAAACCGTGATATTGAAGCGTTAGCTCCCTTATCTTTTTTCATAAGATCGGTTTCTGTAAGTTCCAGAAGCTGATAAAACGCATCCGCACCTATCGTTATGTTTTTATCAAATAGGCGCTCCATAAAGAAGCTTTTTGCATTATGCGAAAAAACTTCTTTTTCATATTCCGGCAGTAAAGGTGCTGCAAGTTCCGGGATATCTCCAGCATCCGCCATTTGGAAAACGGTTAACAGAAGTTCCTCACCAATGCCTTTGTACCGGTATTCAGGGGCAACAACAAGCCATTCTACGGATATGACCTCCTCGCTTACGCATCCCACCAAAAGACCAATGGTTTTAAGTGCATCATTGTCATCTTCCAAAACTCCGATAGAAAAGCCATATGGCATTGAAAGAAGGCTCAACTTATCAAAGGGATCCAGCTCCTTAAAAAAGATGGCGTCTTCCTTTTCTAATCTGACATATCTGTATGCTTTATCCATGATCATTCCTCTCCAAATGGTTACATGTTATCCAAAAAGACTTCCTATAAATGCACCTATGGTGCCTCCCATAGCTTCTCCGATAACCTTTGTAGTTCCCTTTCCAAGCCACTCTCCAACCTTTTTGATGGCTTTTATAGAACTGCCGAAATCGTTTGCCGGGAACTTTCTTTGCATGACATTTTGCATTACATCGTCGTAATCCACATACTTAATATTGACTTCCCGTCCAAACATGGCATCCGCATATTCCTTCAGCCTAAACCTGACTACTCCCGCGTATGCCTCCATAAACTCATCGCAGATCCGCTTGAAGTTGGCCACATCTTCGCCCTCCGGCTCCCAAACCTGGTAGGTTGAATTGGCTCCCTTCACCTCCTTGGGCTTATACTTCTCCTTGATGGCCTTATACGCTTCGTATTTCTCCTTAAATGTTTGTCCCAGCCCATCCTGCTGAATATCAAAGAAAGGACTGATGGTACCATACATATTGCGCTCAAAGTCGGGCTGATCTAAGTGTATAGATAGATTAGTAAGGATGTAATCATTCCTTGACTTGGCAAGATGAAGCTCATTGTAAGCAGTGTAGATCTCGTTCACCAGAGTTTCCTGCTCCGCCTTCTTAAGTTTTTTGGAATCCTGTTTTTCCCATAACTTCTCGATCTTCCTTTTGGTAAGGAAAGCCTTGGGAACCTGTTTTTCAAGGATATCCAGAAGTTCCTCCATCTTACCCCAGTCCATATCCTG
>JAEELH010000085.1 GCA_016288825.1 Lachnospiraceae bacterium
CAGGGACAGCAGTTCCAGGGACAGCAGTTCCAGGGACAGCCTTATCCGGGCCAGGCACCTTATCCTATGGCGCCTACTATCAGCTCTACCTATATTCTTAAGAGAGCATTCGGTGTTATCTTGCAAAAGCCTATCCGTCTTTGGGCACTTTCACTGCTGGTAACTTTCCTGTCAGCGCTGGCTACTATCCTTGGCGGACCGGTTCCCATTATCGGTATTGCCGTAGGACTTGTACTGGAGTTCGGTATGGCCTACGTTTATCTTGAGGGCTACAGAGGCAGAGAAGTTAAGGTTGATCAGATATTTGAGGGCTTCCATAATTTCTGGCCTACACTTGCATCTATGGGTTGGAAAGAGATAATCCAGTTCCTGTGGTTCTTTGCGCCTTTTATGCTTGGAGCCGGTATTGCAGGCGCCCTTGCTAGTTCCGTAATGGGCAGCTTCTTCACCATGCTTTTCAACAGTTTTGATTTTTATGGTGGCAGCTTCGATATGGATTACAGTGGCATGGGCGCATACGCAGCAGTCCTGGGCCTTGCCGGATTTGTATTTTTTGCCGGCCTCATCGTAGGCTGCGTTCTTACATGCATTAAGTCCTATGCATACATGTTCGTTCCTTATATCATCAGGGAGGACGGCAATCGCAGAGCTACCGATGTAGCAAGAGAATCAGATGCCAGGACCAAGGGCTTCAAAGGCAAGATCTTCCTTACAGATTTCCTTATTGTTCTCATCGTACTTGGATTCAATGTTGTTGTTGGTATCCTCAGCATAATTCCCTATGTAGGAGGTTTCTTCAGCTTTGTGGGATCTATTGTCAATATCATCGTTGGACTTTTCACACCACTGCTTTGCGGACTTGTTCATGCGGCATGGTATGAAGAGATCACAAAGATCAAGGGTACTCCCATGGTTTAAGATTTGGTATTTATCAAAAGGCGGTTCGCTTAGTGCGGACTGCCTTTTTTCGTTGTTTTTGCATTGTAATAGTGGTATACTCTTTTTTGTTGATTTTTAAATTATAGGAGAAAATGATGACATCAAGACGTATACCAAGGGCGGGGGAAAAGTACCGCCATTTCAAAGGAAATGCATATCAGATCATTACCATTGCCAAGGACTCCGAGACCCTGGCGCCGGTGGTGGTATATCAGGGACTTTACGGAGATTTCGAGACCTTTGTTCGCCCTATGGCAGAGTTTATTTCAGAGGTGGATCGGACAAAGTATCCGGATGCGATACAGCAGTACCGTTTCGAACCCATCGAACCAAGCGAGCCGGTGATCCTTGAGCCGGTCAGACCGGGAGTTCCTTATGAGCAACCTGTCAGCACAGCGGTTTACGAGCAACCTGTTTCCCAAGCAGCTCCCGGGCCGGTACGTGCGAGTGAGCCTGTCAGCACCGGATTCAAGACATCCGCAGACATCACAGACTGGATGATGAGATTTTTCGATGCTGATGACTTTGATGAGAAGTATTCCATCCTCAAAGCTATGAAGACTATGGAGGGGCTTACGGACAATATCATCGATAATATGGCTGCGACACTGGACTACGTTATCGATGACGGCGATATCGATGATCGTTTTGCACAGCTTATGAAGTGTGTGGATACAAGACGCAGATTTGAAAGCGGACGGCTTAGATAAGACAGGAGACAGTATGAGCAGCGAACCTTTGGAAATAGAAAGAAAATTCCGCGTTCCGGTACTGCCGGAAAACTATCGGGACTATCCCAGCAAAAAGCTGGTTCAGGGATATCTGAACAGAGAGCCGGTAGTCAGAGTCAGGGACGAGGGAGGAAAGTACCTTCTAACCTACAAGGGAGGGGGGCTTTTGGAGAGGACTGAGTACAATCTGCCCCTTGATAAGAAAAGCTTTGACAATATGATCAAAAAGGTTGACGGTATAGTGATCGAAAAGACCAGATACTATATTCCGATTTCGGACTCGCTTACTGCTGAACTTGATATATTTGAGGGTGAGTTGGAGCCGCTTATCATTGTTGAGGTTGAATTCGAAAGCAAGGAAGAAGCGGATGCTTTTGTGCCATTGGACTGGTTCGGTGAGGAAGTCACCTGGGATCCCAGATATCACAATAGTACGCTTTCGGACAAGGGTTTTGACTTATAGGAGGGGATCATGGCAAAAGTTGCAATAATGATGGCAGACGGATGTGAGATGATCGAGGCGTTGGTGGTCGTTGATCTTCTGCGTCGTGCAGACATAGATATAGACCTTATCAATATTATGGACAGGGATGAGGTGGTCGCTTCCCACAAGGTCAAGATCGGGACCGAGATCAGACTTTCCGATATGAAGGGCGATGATTACGACGGCATAGTTCTTCCCGGTGGCAAGGTTGGCACGGATAACCTTAAAGCATCTGCTAAAGTGACGGAGCTTGTTCAGCAGTTTGATGCTGCTGGTAAAAAGGTCTGCGCTATCTGCGCCGCACCTTCGGCCTTGGCGGCAGCAGGCGTCTTAAAAGGTAAAAAGGCTACCTGCTATCCCGGATTTGAGGAAGCGCTAATTGCAAGCGGTGCAACCATAGGTGACGGACCTGTTGTGGTGGATGGCAATACCATTACCAGTCGCGGCATGGGGACGGGTATTCCATTCGGACTTGAGATCATTGCACAGTACCTGGGAAGAGACAAGGCTGAGGCTATTGCATCCCAGATCGTATATTCATAACTAAGGAAACGCTTGAAATACCGCAATATCTGTGGTAGAATCAGCGAGTGTGTCTTTTTACAGGCGCACTACATTAATTTGCATATATCGCAGGAGGATATAAATCAATGAAAGTTACTTCAGAAACACTTGAGAAAAATATGGCAAAGCTCACCATTGAGGTTGAGCCCGAGAGACTTGAGGAGGCTGTTCAGCAGGCATATCAGCGTCAGAAGGGCCGCATCAGCGTTCCCGGATTCCGCAAGGGCAAGGTGCCGCGCAAGATGATCGAGAAGATGTACGGTCCTGAGGTATTTTATGATGAGGCTTCCAACATCCTTATTTCCAAGGTATATCCCGAGGCTTATGATGAGAGTGGTCTTGATATCGTTTCTCAGCCTGATGTAGAAGTTGTTCAGATCGAGGCAGGCAAGCCCTTCATCTTTACAGCAGAGGTTGCTACCAAGCCCGAGGTTAAGCTTGGCAAGTATGAGGGAGTTACCGTTACTAAGATCGATACCAAGCCTACCGACGAGGAAGTTGAGAAGGAGATCCAGCATCGTCTTGAGCAGAATGGTCGTACAGTAACTGTTGAGCGTCCCATCGAGGATGGCGATACAGCTATCATTGACTTTGACGGTTCTGTTGACGGCGTTCACTTCGACGGCGGCAAAGGTACGGATTATAATCTCAAGATCGGTTCCCATTCTTTCATTGATAACTTTGAGGATCAGCTCATCGGCCACAGCGCAGGGGATGAGGTTGAGGTCAACGTTACTTTCCCTGAGGATTATCATGAGACTTCTCTTGCAGGCAAGGCTGCACTTTTCGAGGTTAAGGTTAAGGAAGTTAAGACTCGCGAGATTCCTGAGCTTGATGATGAGTTCGTTCAGGATACATCTGAGTATGATACAGTTGCAGACTATCGCAAGTTTGTAAAAGAGACTATTGAGGAGACCAAGAAGGCACAGGCAAGACGCGATCAGGAGGATGAGGCTCTTGAGAAGATCATCGCTGATTCCAAGATGGAGATCCCTGCACCTATGCTTGATACTCAGGTCAATACTATGATCAACAACTACGCTTCACAGCTGGCACAGAGCGGACTTTCCATTCAGCAGTACATGCAGTTCTCCGGCCAGACCATTGAGGGGCTTAAGTCTCAGATGGAGCCCGAGGCAGAGCGTCGTATCCAGAGCTCACTTGTACTTGAGGCTATCGCTGCTGACAAGAATCTCGAGGTTTCCGATGAGGATCTCGACAAGAAGATCGACGAGATGGCAGCAAACTACGGCATGAAGGGCGAGGACCTCAAGAAGAACATCCACGAGGATGAGATGAAGTCTCTTCGTAGGGAAGCTCTTATGGAAAAGGCTCTTGATGTCATCATGGACAGCGTTAAGGAAAGAAAGGCTTCCAAGAAAAAGGAAGACGCTGCAGAGGTATAAAGGAGGGCTAAATGGCTACAATACCTTACGTCATCGAACAAAACTCCAGAGGTGAGAGATCTTACGATATTTATTCCAGACTTTTGAAGGACAGGATCATCTTCCTGGGCGAGGAGGTCAATGAGACCACAGCTTCACTTACTGTGGCCCAGCTTCTTTTCCTGGAGTCAGAGGATCCCAACAAGGATATCCACCTCTATATCAATTCTCCCGGCGGCATGGTTACCGCAGGATTTGCGATCTATGATACTATGCAGTATATCAAGTGCGACGTTTCTACCATCTGCGTAGGATTGGCAGCTTCCATGGGTGCCTTCCTTCTGGCAGGCGGTGCCAAGGGCAAGCGTCTGGCACTTCCCAATGCAGAGGTTATGATCCATCAGCCCAGCGGTGGAGCCAAGGGTCAGGCTACAGAGATCGAGATCGCAGCAGAGAATATCTTAAAGACTAAGCGCCGTCTCAATGAGATCCTTGCTGCCAATACGGGCAAGGACGTAGAGCAGGTGGCTATCGATACAGAGAGAGATCACTACATGAGTGCCCAGGAGGCACTGGACTACGGTCTTATCGATCGTATCATCACTAATCGGAGTGAGTAATTTATGTCAAAATTTGAAGAAAAGGTCCGCTGCAATTTTTGCGGTAGAGGTCAGGATGAGGTCCGCAGGATAATTTCCGGAAAAAAGGGTGCCTACATCTGTGACGAATGTATAGAAATCTGCCAGGAACTCTTGGGCGAGGAGGCTATGGATGAAGAGAACTTCCTTCCCGATGAGTATTACAATGATCCGGCAGAGGGGCTGGAGATCAATCTTCTTAAGCCCCGTGAGATGAAGGCTTTTCTTGATGAGTACGTGATCGGACAGGAGGAGGCTAAAAAGGTTCTTTCTGTTGCTGTTTACAATCATTATAAGAGGATCCTCTTTCCTCAGCAGGATGTTGAGCTTCAAAAGAGTAATGTTTTGATGCTGGGACCTACCGGTTCGGGTAAGACATTGCTTGCTCAGACATTGGCAAGGATCCTGGGCGTGCCTTTTGCTATAGCAGATGCCACCACACTTACGGAGGCGGGCTACGTTGGTGAGGATGTTGAGAACATCCTTCTTAAGCTTATCCAGGCAGCTGACTATGATGTTCCCAGGGCAGAGCTGGGCATCATTTATATCGATGAGATCGACAAGATCACCAAGAAGTCCGAAAACGTATCTATCACCAGAGATGTTTCCGGTGAGGGCGTTCAGCAGGCGCTCCTCAAACTCATCGAGGGTACCATTGCGTCCGTACCTCCCCAGGGAGGACGTAAGCATCCTCAACAGGAGCTTATCAATATTGATACCACTAATATTCTTTTCATCTGCGGAGGTGCCTTTGACGGTCTCGAGAAGATAATCGAGTCCAGACTGGATACCAAGCGGATCGGTTTTGTTACTGCAGCCAGCGAGGTTGAGGCCAGAGAAAAGAGTGAGAGCGATCTTCTCAAGCTTGTTCTGCCTCAGGACTTCGTTAAGTTCGGCTTGATCCCTGAGTTTATCGGACGAGTTCCTGTCAATGTATCACTGGATCAGCTTGACGAGGAGGCGCTGGTGCGTATCCTTCGCGAGCCCAAGAATTCATTGGTCAAGCAGTACACGGCTCTTTTTGCAATGGATGATGTCAGACTCGAGATTGAGGAAGACGCTGTCAGAGAGATGGCGAAAAAGGCTCTTGAGCGTAATACAGGAGCCAGAGGACTTCGTGCCATCATGGAAAATGTCATGATGGATTATATGTACGAGGTGCCTTCGGATGACAGTATCCATGAGCTGACCATCACCAAGGAGATGGTTGATGAGAATCTTATCCTTGAGGATAAGAAAGCCGGTGATGTTATCGAGCTTGACGGTTCGCGTGATACAATAAAAGAAAGCGCATAATGATATCAGAGGCTGTGAAGGGATATTCACGGCCTCTTTTCACATAGGACTAAGAAGGTCATTCCGAGGCTTGCCGAGGAATTCGTTATGGTGAACAGATCATGAAAATAATATCAGCAGAATTAGAAACAGTCTGTGGCATCACAAGTACGCTTCCGGACAATACACTTCCCGAGGTGGCTTTTGCCGGCAGGAGTAATGTGGGCAAGTCATCCCTTATAAACTCTCTTTGCCAGAGAAAGTCCCTTGCCAGAACCTCGGGACAGCCGGGCAAGACCCAGACTCTCAATTACTACAAGGTCAATGACAGCATCTATCTGGTGGACCTTCCGGGCTACGGGTTTGCAAAGGCCGGCAAAAAGGAGGTGGAGCAGTGGGGAGTTATGATAGAGAACTATCTTACTACCTCGGAGATGCTCAGATATATCTTTTTGCTTGTGGATATCCGCCATGCGCCGTCAGAACAGGACAAGCAGATGTATGACTGGATCTGCTACATGGAGTTTCAGCCCATCGTCATAGCTACCAAAGCAGACAAGGTGAAAAAGAATCAGTTGGCTTCAAGGTTGTCTGAGATCAGACGTTGTCTGGGAGCAGATGAGGATGAGATAATCATACCCTATTCTTCGGAAACGGGAGAGGGAAGAGAAGACATATATGACTTGTTAGAACAGATACTGGAGGCTGAGGATCATGAAGAGTAAGATTTCAAATGTTATTACAATTCTGGTACTGCTTTTTGCGGCACTTATCATGGTGACGGAGTTTTCGGGCATAGGTAAGCCCAAGAAAACAATGGAGACAGAGGAGACCCTTATAGTGACATCTTTTTATCCTATGTACACTCTCGGACTTAATCTGACTGAAGGGATCGATGGTATAAGAGTGGAAAATCTTTCCACGCCCCAGAGCGGATGCCTCCATGACTATGAGCCAACCACAGAGGACATGAGGCTGCTTACGGACGCTGATATCTTTCTTGTTAACGGAGGCGGGATGGAAGTTTTCATCGGAGATGTTGCGAAAAAACTTCCCGACCTTAAGATAGTTGACTGCGGAAGTGATCTCAGAGACACAATTGATGACAACTCCCATTTTTGGATGGACATCGCTTTGTACAAAGATCAGATCACAGCTGCGGCAGAGGAACTTGCAGTTCTTCTTCCGGGAGAGAAGGCGGATGCTGTCAGGACCAATGCGGATAAGTACGAAGGCAGACTTGATGATCTTCTGGCGCTTGCTGATGAGGTTTCATCCAAAGCATCGGAAGCGGGAGTATCGGTGGTCAATCTTCAGGAGGCGTTTTTCTACACTACATCTGAGCTCGGACTTGACGTCATCGGAGATATCGACCTTGATGAGGAACGTACACCTTCAGCGGCTGAAGTATCCGAAGTCGTTGATGCTATAAGAGGAGCATCAGGGTCCGTGATCGTACTTACAGATGAAGTATTCGGAAAAAAGACTGCAGACACTCTCGCGGCGGAGGGCAATGTCAAAGCGGTTTATCTTGATACAATGGTCTTCCCTCAGGAAGGCGAGGACGCTGCTGAGGTTTATGTGACCAGAATGAAAGCGAATCTCGAAACAATTATGGGGGCTCTTGACTGATGAAAAAGATCATAAAACCCTGTGGTCTTCACTGTATCAAACTGATCGATGTTTCGGTAAGTTTTGGAGACAAAGAGGTTTTACACGATATCAATCTTCATATACACTGCGGCACCATGACGGCGATCATAGGTCGCAACGGTGCCGGAAAGTCTACCCTGGTCAGGGCCCTGGCGGGAGAGATCCCCTACGGCGGTTCCCTGGAGTTTAGGACAAGAGAGGACGGGAATACTTCACGTATTCGTATAGGTTATGTGCCTCAGACTATCAATATCGATCCGGCAATCCCGGTTTCAGTTGCGGATCTTTTGACGGTTTATCATGGGAAAAGACCTGTCTTTTTGCCGGGCAGCAGGGACGAGATAAAAAAGGCCCTGGAGGTTTTTGATGCTGCAGACCTGATCGATGAGCCTGTAGGAAAATTGTCCGGAGGTCAGCTCCAGAGAGTGCTTCTGGCCAACGCCATAATGGGTGATCCGGATCTTTTGCTTCTGGATGAACCGGTGTCGGGAATTGACAAGGTTGGCATGGATATCTTCTATGAAAAGATAACTTATCTTAAGGAGCATTTTGATCTGGCTGTGGTGCTGGTGTCACACGATCTTGATTATGTGGCAAAGCATGCGGACAGGGTAGTGCTTCTGGATGAAAGTATCCTGAAAAGCGGAAGCCCCAGAGAAGTATATGACTCTGATGAGTTCCGTGGAGTTTTTGGTGATGTGAGGTATATGTGATGATCAGTGAGATGCTGAGTTATCCTTTTATGCGAATGGCTTTTATTGCAGTGCTGCTTTTGGCTCCTGCTCTTGGTATCCTGGGTACCATGGTGGTGGAAAAAAAGATGGCCTTTTTTTCGGATGCCATAGGCCACTCGGCACTGACGGGTATTGCCATCGGCGTTCTGTGCGGAATGGGCAGTTCGGGTATAGCAGTTGTAATATATGCGGCGATTTTTGCCATCCTTCTCAATGAGATCCGTTTTCGCGGACACTCTTCAACGGACACTATCATATCTGTAATGGCCAGCGCCTCTCTTGCGCTTGGTCTTGCCATCCTTTCCAGGGGAGGATCTTTTTCGGGGTATTCGTCTCTTTTGATAGGAGATATCCTGAGTATCAGCCGTGATGATCTTCTGGCCCTGGCAGTAGTTTTTGTGATCACCATCGCTTTTGCATTTTTCTTTTTTAATTCGGTGCTGGCGGTTGCCATCCATCCCACACTGGCAAAAGTGTCCGGGATCAGATTCAGACTTTTGGAACATGGCTTTGCGGTTTTGGTTGCCATAGTTGTGGCACTGTCCATCAGATGGATCGGCATCCTTCTCATCAATGCCATGCTGATACTGCCGGCGGCTTCTGCCCGGAGCATCTCGGGCAATCTGAGAGAGTACATGGGCCTGACATTGGCCTTTTCCATCTTTTCGTCCGTAATCGGACTTGCTCTTTCATACTTTTTGTCCATCGCATCCGGCCCTGCGATCGTTATCATCAGCGCACTGATCTACGCAGTCTGCTATGTGTATGGCAGAAATAAACAATGAAAAAACACGCCTGTGTGGCGTGTTTTTTGTTATGCTATTTCGACGCGGAGCAAATCTACGCATATGATGGCGCGAGCGTGGATGGTTGCAAAACGTCCTGGGGACGTTTGCTTTGCAACGACCGAAGCGAAGCGGAGACCACCCGTAACGAGGAGCGACTGCACCGCAGTGCGGGAGGTATCCACGCGGGAGCGTAACCGCAGAGTAGCATTTATACGTTAAGTTTCTCTGCCAGTTCACATATCAGGTGCACACAGCAATCCTCGCCGATAACCCCCGAATCCAATGCCAGATCATAATTATCATATGCGCCCCACTGCTGATCCGTATAGTATCTGTAGTAGGTCCGGCGCTGCTTGTCCTTTTTCAATATCCTCTTTTTAACATCCACATCTTTGATGTCACCGTATCTCTCAAGGACCCGGGCAACGCGATGTTCAAGATCCGCATGGATAAGAATATTGAGACATCTGACCTCGGCACTTCTCAAAATATAATCCGAACATCTTCCTACGATAACACAGGGCTCTGCGGCAGCCTCGAGAACAACTTTGCGCTGTGCCAGAAAGATCTCATCCTGAGGGCTCTGGAAATACATGGCGCTGGCAGCGGAAATGTCAAACCACTTGCTGGCCTGGGAAGTGGTCTCACCCTGCTCCTCGATAAGCTCTCTTGCATATCCGTGTTCCTCAACGACTTTATTGACTATCTCTCCGTCCCAGAAAGGAATGCCGAGCTGCTTGGCAACCTTTTCTCCGATGCTGTGTCCGCCGCTTCCGAATTGTCTGCTGATTGTAATGACGGGATACATACTTTTCCTCCTTATATGGAATGTTAAATTGATATCTATATTATATAGGTAATAAGTGCATTTTGTCATTAAAAATATACAAAAAAACTTCCTAACCGGTTGGATATATGTTAAAATCGTACATGTGCGCATTATATTTTTGTTGTGCAAGTTTTGTGTAGATTAATATGTTATTCTTATCACCATCAAAATCACTTACTGTAATTACCGGTAACAAAGAGTAAGGGGGAGACCATGAACAACAATCAGTTTTTTCCATTTGAGAGGAATCGTTACTACGCAGGCAAGATGCTGACAAGTGCAGACTTCGTTGCAGAGCAGAAGTATTTTCTGGATAAGCAGCGTTTCCTGTCTACCATGATGTATGGTAGCGGCATCGTATGTGGACTGACAGTCGTTTCACTGGATGACCTGTCCATTCTTGTAGAGAGCGGTGTAGCAATCGACGGCTCCGGACGAGAGATCGTACTTGAGAGCTCCGTTGTTAAAAAGCTTTCTGCTGTTGATGGATTTGATTCACTCTCATCAGACCACGCAACACTTTGTCTTAAGTACAGTGAGCAGCCGGCACATACTGTTTATTCGGCTCTTCACAACGACACTGACAAGGAGTACGAGTACAATCGTATCACTGAGGGATATGAGCTCTACCTTGTCGACACAGACGAGCTTGATCCTTCTATCAAGATCGAGAGCGAGTTCTTAACTCGTGAGAGTCTGTTTACCACGAAAAATTTCCGGGGTGAAGTTATCATTCCTGCCACTGTCTGCAAGGGACGTAATGTCAGGATGATCGTTCGCATTACCAAGAGAAGCGCAGAGGATGTTTCTTTTGATTATCGCAGCGTACTTCAGGTTCCCGGTTTCGAGTGCCCTGACGGCGGTCATGAGGTGGAGGTTGAGATCAAGGATCTTCATCTTGCCAAGGGCGAAGTATATGAAAAGGAATTCTGGATGATGGCCCTTGGCAGCGATGCTACAGAGACCAATATCATCCTTCAGTCCGGATCTGCATCAGGCAGTGAGGACGGTAGCAATATTTCCGTTGACGGTAATTTCTCCCTCAAAGTTATGATGGAGGATACCACACCCCTGGAGCTGGTCACCAGACAGATCGGACAGATGTCTCTGGAGATGCAGTCCATGGGAGATTCAGGTGAGTTTATCAGACTTGCAGAGCTTCGTCTGGTACGCACCGACAGCGCATATGTTATTGAAGAGGTCAAGGAGCGCGGCATCAAGAAGTACATAAGCGTTCCCTCCAAGGAACTTGAGAGGGGCGAGTACCTCGACTTCTTCGAGAAGAGCGTTGATATCAGGACTACTCCGGCAGTAGCCGCTTCGACAACCGTTGAGGAGAACATAGTACCCGAAAACAGAGGAGTTGAGTATGCCAGCGGATTCCTTGAAATCCCCATCGGCTCCGATGCAAGAGAGGGAGATATCTGCTTCTCAGGTGAGATCATCCACGGTCTCGGCAAGGGCAATGTATACGTTGAGGTTGGTTATGAGTACCTGTCAGAGGATGAGGCTCTCGGCAAAAATGCCCGCAGTACCATTTACGGTAACGCTCATCTCTTTGATCAGGAGGGCACAGTCAAGGCACAGACAGCTGTCAAGGTTTTAAATGACAAAGGCAGTTTCGTAGTTGCAGCACAGCTTATGGAGGATGCAGATCTTCTGGTGCTGACATACAGATGGGTTGCCATGAAGTTCCCTACCGGCGAGGATGTCAGAGATATCAAGTACGAGAAGAATCAGAGTATCTCAGCAGAGACTCCCACCTTTGTTATGGGACCCAAGGAAAATCATTACTTCGGTGTTGTATATCATAATATGGAGCCGGCATCAATTTCTTACGAGCTTACTGAGCCGGCAAGTGGTGAGATATCTGCAGACGGTATCTACACATCACCTTCTAAGGAGGGTGTATACGAGATCAGGATCTACTGCACAGATTCACCGATGATCTCCACTTATGCATATGCAATCGTCAAGAAAAAAGAGTATAACGAGGAAGAGGCATGATCTTTGAATCTGCCAGGCAGCGGCTTTCGGTAGTCAAAGAATCATTTAAAAGCGAAGTTAATGACGTTTATATCTGCCGTGATCTTCGTTCGTCTGCACAGAGTCTTTATACCGTAATCGTGCTGCACGATCATACTCATGTTAAGCAGCTCCTTTCCGTGATACAGGAACATTCCGGAGGAGCAGATGACCGTATCATAGATACATTTACATATCGCGGTGAGTTCATCATGGTTTTTCCTTACCAGAACGAGAGACCGCTTGATATGTTTTACATGGGGGATGCATATTCCCTGACAAGATGTGAGGATATAGCACTTAATATCCTGATATGCTGTATAGGTTCACATCTTCCATGGCAATTGTTATATCTCATTCTTCAGCAGGGGCAGGTTAATATAAGCAGCGATGATGAGATATTCCTGGGATACCAGATAGATCTCAGTGAATTTGATCCTGAGGTTGGAGAAAAGGAATGCGTTTACGCATGTGCCCGTATCCTCCTCAAGATCCTGGAGCCACAGTCCTCAGACAAGACCATAAGTTATCAGCTTCTGACAAGGAAGACCGAGAATAGGAGTTATTCCAGATTCAGCGAGCTGTACAGGGATATCCGTATTGCAGCGGTTCCCAAGGGCAAGAGAGGAATTCGTGCCAGGATCAGAGACATGTTCATGCGCAACCGCGACAGGCTTTTTGCC
>JAEELH010000086.1 GCA_016288825.1 Lachnospiraceae bacterium
ACTTTTGAACCGTTCTTCAGAGCTTATCAAGGGTATATATGACAGGCTTGAAGCACTGGAAAAAGCAATAGAGGGGGAAAAAGATATAGAGAGCGTACCGGAGCTGGCAAAGTATCATGAGTATACCATTCATGACGCAATGCATAAGCTGCGGGAAGTAGTAGATGAACTGGAATCCATCGTTCCCAGAGACATCTGGCCTTATCCCACATATGGCGATCTGCTCTATAGCGTAAAATAACAGTATCACATAAATGGCATCCCACAAAGGCGTGGTTTTCACACTGGGTGGGGTGCCTTTTTATGAGATAAACACAAAAAGGGAGATTAAAAATAAAGGGACGGCGGAGTAAAATGAACATTATGACTGGAGGATTGTTATGACTGAAGAAATCATGCAGGTTTTAGACGGAGAAGTATTTGGAGTCTGGTTCCTGATCGGAGCAGCATTGGTATTCTGGATGCAGGCCGGCTTTGCAATGTGCGAGTCCGGTTTTACAAGAGCTAAGAATGCCGGAAACATCATAATGAAGAACCTTATGGACTTTTGTATCGGTACCGTAATGTGGTTTATCTGCGGCGCATCATTGTTGCTGGGAGAAAACGTACTTGGAGGTTTCGTAGGCGGACTGAACTTTGATGTTTTCTCTGGTTACAGTAACTTTGATTATTCTGCTTTTGTATTCAACCTGGTATTCTGTGCTACAACAGCAACCATCGTATCAGGTTCCATGGCAGAGCGTACTAAGTTCTCAAGTTATTGTATCTATTCAGCAGTGATCTCAGCTATCATTTATCCTATTGAAGCACACTGGACATGGGGCGGAGGTTTCCTGGCTGAGTGGGGATTCCATGATTACGCAGGTTCAAACTGCATCCATATGGTTGGTGGTATCTGCGCACTTATCGGTGCCTCAATGCTCGGACCCAGGATCGGAAAGTTTGAGAAGGATAAGAACGGTAAGGTAACAAAAGTTAACGCATTCCCCGGACACAACCTGGTTATCGCAGCCCTTGGTGTATTCATCCTTTGGCTTGGCTGGTATGGTTTCAACGGTGCGGCAGCAACAGACATTCCTACACTTGGATCTGTCTTCCTTACAACAACAGTAGCTCCCGCAGTTGCAACAGTAGTATGTATGATCTTTACCTGGATCAAGTATGGTAAGCCCGATGTTTCAATGTGTCTGAACGCATCTCTTGCAGGTCTCGTAGCAATTACAGCTCCCTGTGACGTAACTGATTGTGCAGGTGCAGCCATCATCGGAGCAGTAGCAGGTCTTCTGGTAGTATTCGGCGTTTGGTTCTGTGATCATGTGATCCATGTTGACGATCCCGTTGGTGCGGTTGCAGTACACATGATCAACGGTATCTGGGGTACACTTGCAGTTGGACTTTTTGCAACAGATACAGCTCCCGGATTTGCTCTTGCAGGTATTGGCAAAGGTCTTTTCTACGGTGGTGGTATCGATCAGCTTATCAAGCAGTTTGGTGGTATGGCAGTGACAGCTGCATGGACTGCAGTAACAATTACTATAACTTTCCTGATCATTAAGGCTGTTATCGGACTTCGAGTATCTGAGGAAGAGGAGATCACAGGTCTGGACGAGACAGAGCATGGCCTTCCTTCAGCATATTCAGGATTTTCTCTTATGGATATGTCCAACACACTTGATGTAAACGAGAACACAAACCTTGGTGTTGATGAATATGATAAGGCCAGTGAGGCTATGAAGAAGGCTTCGGTTCCCGTTGTCAATGCATCGGCTGTTGTTCAAGGAACACCTCTTGAAAGCGGCATGAACAAGGTTGTTATCGTAACAAAGCTCTCCAGATATGACAAGCTTAAGAAAGCACTTAACAATCTGGGTGTAACAGGAATGACAGTAACTCAGGTTACAGGCTGTGGTATCCAGAAGGGGGCAGGCCAGATGTATCGTGGAGTTGAGATGGATATGACCCTTCTTCCCAAGATCAAGCTTGAGGTTGTGGTTTCCAATATCCCTGTTGACAGCGTTGTTGAGACAGTTAAGAAAACTCTTTACACCGGCAAGATCGGTGACGGCAAGATCTTTGTATATCCTGTAAGCAGGGTTGTTAAGATACGTACCGGTGAAGAAGATTTTGCAGCACTTCAGGATGTAGAATAAAAACTTGACATTACATTTAAACAGGAGTAGAATTGCCTCGATGTCAAAGGTGACACATTTATATATTGATTTTGAGGCAAAGGCGCCTCGGGTATATACCCGAGGTGCCTTTTTCGTTAGGAGGAAAAATCATGAATAACGGATTCACGCAGATAAAAAATAAAGGTCTTTATGACCCTTCATTTGAGCATGATAACTGCGGGATCGGAGCGATCATAGATATTGAAGGCAGAGCCAGCCACAAGCTTGTGGATGATGCTCTGTCTATTGTTGAGAATTTGGAACACAGAGCCGGTAAGGATGCCGAGGGCAAGACCGGTGACGGTGTTGGTATCCTGACTCAGATACCTCATAAATTCTTTGTTAAAAAGATGAAGGAGCAGGGAGTTGATCTGCCCGGAAAAAGAAAGTACGGCGTGGGAATGTTCTTTTTCCCTCAGAACGACCTTGATATGCGCCAGGCCAAGTCTATGTTTGAGATCATAGTCAGGAAGGCCGGGCTTAATCTTCTTGCCTGGAGAAAAGTAGATTCTCAGCCTGATGTTCTGGGTTCAAAGGCCAGAGAGTGTATGCCTCGTATTTATCAGGCTTTTATTGAGAGGCCTGAAAGTACGAAAACGGACCTTGAGTTTGACCGCATGCTATATATCATCCGCAGGGAGTTTGAACAGAGTAATGAAAATACTTATGTTCCGTCTCTTTCCTGCAGGACAATAGTCTACAAAGGAATGTTTCTTGTAGGCCAGCTTAGGACATTCTTTATCGACCTTTGCGACAAGGATTTTGAGTCTGCAATAGCTATGGTCCATTCAAGATTTTCCACCAATACCATGCCCAGCTGGAACAGAGCTCATCCCAATCGTTTCATCGTTCATAACGGTGAGATCAATACAATTAAGGGTAATGCAGACAAAATGCTGGCCAGAGAAGAGACCATGCATACGGATCTTTTCTCCGAGGAGGATATGACCAAGGTACTTCCGGTTATTTCACAGAGCGGATCGGATTCCGCCATGCTGGATAATACCCTGGAGTTTCTTGTTATGAGTGGAATGGATCTTCCCCTTGCCATGACTATCATGATCCCCGAACCCTGGGCACATAACGAGACTCTTTCCCAGGAGGAGAGGGACTTTTATCAGTATTATGCAACCATGATGGAGCCCTGGGACGGTCCTGCATCTATCCTGTTTTCCGATGGAGATGTTATGGGTGCCATCCTTGACCGCAATGGCCTCAGACCCTCAAGATATTATGTTATGGATGACGGTAAACTCATCCTTTCTTCTGAGGTTGGAGTGCTTGATCTGGATGAGGAGCATGTTGTTAAAAAGGAACGTCTCCATCCCGGCAAACTGCTTGTGGTTGATACCAGAGAAAAGAGGATCTTTCTTGATGATGAGATCAAGGAAAAGTATGCTCTTGACGTTCCTTACGGAGAGTGGCTTGATTCAAGGCTTACACAGCTTTCCGATATCAAGATACCCAATAAAAAGGTTCCCGCCATCTCAGATGAGGAACTTAAAAAACTTCAGAAAGCCTTTGGATACACCTGGGAAAACTATCACGACGGTATCCTGGGCATGGCTTTGAACGGTACCGAGACCATCGGTTCCATGGGTGTTGATACACCTATAACGGCTCTGTCCAAGGAATATCAACCGCTGTTTTACTATTTCAAGCAGCTTTTTGCTCAGGTTACAAATCCGCCTATTGATGCGATCCGTGAAGAGATAGTAACTTCAAGGACAGTTTATATTGGTAAAAACGGTAATCTTCTTGAGAAAAAGCCTGAAAACTGCCAGGTGCTCAAGATAAACAATCCCATCCTTACGGATCTTGACCTTCTTAAGATCGAGAGTCTTGATAAGGAGGGCTTTAAGGTTGCCAAGATATCCATACTCTTTTATAAGAGTACGCCCATGAAGCGTGTGCTTTCACATCTTTTTGTGGAGGTTGACAAGGCCTATAAGGAGGGAGCAAATATCCTTATTCTTTCCGACAGAGGAGTGGATGAAAACCATGTAGCGATCCCTTCACTTTTGGCAGTTGCAGCTGTACATAAGCATCTTGTTGAGACTAAAAAATGTACGGCTATGTCATTGATCCTGGAATCAGGAGAGCCCAGAGAAGTGCATCATTTTGCAACTCTTTTGGGATTCGGTGCTTCCGCGGTAAACCCTTATCTTGCACATGCTACCATTGCAAGACTTGTTGAAGAGGATCTTTTGAACAAGGATTACTATGCAGCGGTTGACGACTATGATAATGCGATCCTTTTCGGTATCGTAAAGATCGCTTCAAAAATGGGTATTTCAACTATCCAGTCATATCAGGGCAGCAAGATTTTTGAGGCAATAGGTATTTCAAAAGAAGTTATAGACGATTACTTCACCGGAACCGTAAGCCGTATAGGCGGTATAACCCTTGAAGATATCGGCAGGGCAGTGGATGGACAGCACAGTAAGGCTTTTGATCCCCTTGGTCTGAAAACAGACTTAGAGCTTACTGCTACAGGACGTCATAAGAGCAGAAGTCAGGGCGAAAACCACAGATATGATCCGGTTACGATCCATATGCTCCAGCAGTCAACCAAAGAGGGAGATTACGAAAAGTTCAAGCAGTACACAAAGTTGGTAGACAGTGAGCAGACAGGATATCTCAGAAGTCTTCTTGAGTTTGATCTTCCTAAGGAGGGTGTACCTCTGGAAGAGGTTGAGAGTGAGGAATCCATTGTAAAGAGATTTAAGACAGGAGCCATGTCCTACGGTTCGATTTCCGAGGAAGCTCATGAGACTCTTGCTAT
Organism: Lachnospiraceae bacterium; assembly: GCA_016288825.1. Classification (GTDB taxonomy): domain Bacteria; phylum Bacillota; class Clostridia; order Lachnospirales; family Lachnospiraceae; genus Weimeria. The sequence continues at coordinate 4,957 of JAEELH010000086.1, forward strand.
CGCAATGAACCATCTTCACGGTAAGTCAAACAGTGGAGAGGGTGGAGAAAGCGAAGAGAGGATCCTTTCGGCAGGTACTAAAAACGACAGAAGTTCAGCTATCAAGCAGGTAGCAAGCGGTCGATTTGGTGTTACAAGCAGATATCTTGTCAGCGCAAAAGAGATCCAGATCAAGATGGCTCAGGGCGCGAAGCCCGGTGAAGGAGGTCATCTTCCCGGGAAAAAGGTTTATCCCTGGATCGCAAAGACGAGACATTCTACTCCGGGTGTCAGCCTTATCTCACCGCCGCCTCATCATGATATTTATTCCATCGAGGATCTGGCTCAGCTGATCTATGACCTTAAGAATGCAAATAAGGATGCCAGGATATCAGTAAAGCTTGTGTCCGAAGCCGGAGTCGGCACGGTTGCAGCCGGAGTTGCAAAGGCCGGAGCAGGAGTAATCCTTATTTCAGGTTATGACGGAGGTACGGGAGCTGCACCTCTTTCATCTATTCATAATGCAGGACTTCCCTGGGAGCTTGGTCTTGCGGAGACTCATCAGACTCTCCTTGCCAATGGCCTTCGTGATCAGGTAGTCATCGAGACAGACGGTAAGCTTATGAGCGGTAGAGATGTTGCAATCGCAGCTATGCTTGGAGCGGAAGAGTTCGGTTTTGCTACAGCTCCTCTTATTACCATGGGCTGTGTAATGATGAGAGCATGCCAGTCCGATACCTGCCCCATGGGTGTTGCTACACAGAATCCAGAGCTTAGGAAGCGTTTTGCCGGAAAGCCGGAGTATGTTGAAAACTTTATGCTCTTCATTGCAAGAGAACTTAGGGAGATCATGAGCTCACTTGGTGTAAGAAGTGTAGACGAGCTGGTTGGCAGAAGTGATCTGTTGAAAAAGAAGTCAGATCTTTCCGAGCGAGAGAAAAAGATAGATGTGTCCGGTATCGTACTTGATATGTCATATGAAGGGAAAAAGACTCCTTCTAACGAAAAAACATTCTATGACTTTAAGCTTGAAGAGACAGTTGATGAAAAGGTTCTTCTGGCTTCAAAAGATGTTAAAAAGGCAATATCCTCAGGAACCAAAGCAAGTCTGGATCTGGACATCAAGAGCATAAACAGGACCTTTGGTACACTGCTTGGAGCTGAGATCACAAGAAAGCATCCTGAGGGACTTCCGGAGGATACCATAACCATCAACTGTCACGGATCAGGCGGACAGAGTTTTGGTGCCTTCATTCCCAAAGGTCTTACCCTTGATCTTTCCGGTGACAGCAACGATTATCTCGGCAAAGGATTGTCCGGAGGAAAGATAATCGTTAAGGCTCCCGCTAAAGCAAAGTATGATCCTCACGACAATATCATTGTTGGAAACGTGGCCTTTTACGGTGCAACATCCGGAAACGCCTATATAGCGGGAATGGCCGGAGAACGCTTCTGCATCAGAAACTCCGGAGCTATCGCTGTTGTGGAAGGTGTGGGTGAGCACGGCTGTGAATACATGACCGGTGGTGTTGTAGTTGTTCTCGGAGAGACCGGAAAGAACTTTGCCGCAGGTATGAGTGGCGGTATCGCATATGTCCTGGATGAGGGTAACAAGCTTTATAAGAACCTTAATAAGCAGATGGTAGAGATGGAGACATCCCTCCATAAAAACGATCTGGATGAACTTCGTGCGATGATCACGGATCATGTGAAGTATACAGGTTCGGTCAAGGGTAAAGCGATACTTGATGATTTTGATCATTATGCAACCATGTTTAAAAAGATCATTCCTACCGATTACAAGACGATGATGAAGAATATCGCGATGTTTGAGGAACAGGGTGCTGACAGGGAAACTGCTAAGATCGAAGCGTTCAAAGCCTTTGTAGGAGGACAGAAATAATGGGAAAGACAACAGGATTTCTTGAATATAAAAGAACAGAAGGACCTGTAAGGTCCGAAAAGGAAAGAACTGCTGACTTTCTGGAGTTTCACGGCAGGTTATCTCAGGAAAAACAGCAGGAGCAGGCAGCAAGATGTATGGACTGCGGTGTTCCCTTTTGCCAGACGGGAATGATGATAGCCGGGATGATGACCGGTTGTCCGCTACACAATCTTGTACCCGAGGTTAATGATCTGGTTTACAGAGGTCGCATGGAGGAAGCGTACAGAAGGCTTTCCATAACCCATAGCTTCCCCGAGTTTACCTGCAGGGTGTGTCCGGCACTTTGTGAGGCGGCTTGTACCTGCAATCTCCATGATGAGCCCGTCTCAACCAAGGAAAACGAAAAAGCCGTAATAGAATATGCGTACGAAAACGGACTTGTTAATGAAGAGAAACCTGAGGTACGTACCGGTAAAAAGGTTGCGGTAGTAGGCAGCGGTCCTTCCGGTCTTGCAGCAGCACAGCTTCTCAACAGAAGAGGTCATGAGGTTACGGTCTTTGAAAGAAGTGATCGGGTTGGCGGTCTTCTAAGGTACGGCATCCCCAATATGAAACTGGACAAGAGTGTAATCGACAGGCGTACCAAGCTTATGGAAGAGGCCGGTATCGTATTTAAGACCGGTGTTGATGTGGGAAAGGACGTATCGGCAGAGGATTTCAAAAAGGAATACGACGCAGTTATCCTTGCCTGCGGAGCATCCAATCCCAGAGATATAAACGCTCCGGGACGAGATGCAAAGGGTATCCGTTTTGCAGTTGATTTCCTTTCAGAAGTTACAAAGAAGCTTCTGGACAGCGAACTTAAGGAATACCCTAAGGAGTTGGCAGAGGATAAGGATGTTATCGTTATCGGAGGTGGAGACACAGGTAATGACTGCGTGGGTACATGTATAAGACTTGGCGCAAGGAGCGTGACCCAGCTGGAGATGATGCCTGAGCCTCCGGGATCCAGGCTTCCTTCCAACCCCTGGCCCCAATGGCCACGCATCCTCAAGGTGGATTACGGTCAGGAGGAAGCAATTTGGAAGTTCGGCGCTGATCCCCGTGTATACCAGACCACGGTCAAGGAATTTATCAAGGATAAAAAAGGAAACCTTAAAGAAGTAGTCCTGGTTTCTCTTGAGTCCAAAAAGGATGAAAAGACCGGAAGATTTACAATGGTACCTGTAGAGGGAACAGAGAAAAAGGTTCCGGCACAGCTGGTACTTATTGCAGCCGGGTTCCTGGGCAGTCAGGATTACGTAACGAATGCTTTTGGAGTTGAGCGTGACGGCAGGACCAATGTGAAGACCGAAGAGGGCAGATTCGCTTCATCTAAGGATGGAGTCTATGTATGCGGTGACATGCATATAGGTCAGTCATTGGTTGTCCGTGCTATAGCAGAGGGCAGGAATGCAGCGCGTGAAGTTGATGAAGCATTGATGGGATATACAAATCTGTAATTAAGGAGTTATTTATGGCACACATTAATAAGAATTATCTGAAACTTCCCGGAAGTTATCTTTTTTCCACTATTGGAAAAAAAGTCAGGGAATATCAGGAGGCAAATCCGGATTCGGACATAATAAGACTGGGTATCGGTGATGTAACCCAGCCTATAGCACCGGCGATCATATCATCACTTCACAGCGCAGTGGATGAAATGGGATCGGCTGATTCATTCCACGGCTACGCTCCGGATCTTGGTTATGAATTTCTTAGAAGTGCCATAGCTAAGACGGATTATCAGGACAGAAGCTGTAATATTTCAGCGGATGAGATCTTTATTTCCGATGGTGCAAAGTGTGACTGCGGAAATATCCAGGAGATCTTCGGACTTGATAATCGTATTGCTGTTTGTGATCCTGTTTACCCTGTTTATGTTGATTCCAACGTAATGGCAGGTCGTACCGGTGAGTATGATCCGGAGGCAGGCAGGTTTAAAGATGTTATTTATATGACATGCAGGTCCGAAAACGGATTTGTTCCGGAGCTTCCGGAGGAAAAGCCTGACCTTATCTATCTTTGCTTTCCCAACAACCCTACTGGGGCAGTGATAAAAACAGCGGAGCTTCAGAAGTGGGTTGACTATGCAAGAAAGAACGGTTCCATCATCCTTTATGATGCGGCCTATGAGGCTTATATTTCCGAGGCAGGTGTACCTCACAGTATTTATGAATGTGAGGGTGCAAGAGAGTGTGCTATAGAGTTCCGTTCCTTCTCAAAGACAGCGGGCTTTACCGGCCTTAGGCTTGGATTTACAGTTATCCCCAAGGATCTTGAAGCAGACGGAGAAAAACTTTGGCCCCTTTGGGCCCGTCGTCACGGTACCAAGTACAACGGAGCGCCCTATATCGTTCAGCGTGCCGGAGAGGCGGTATATACGCCTGAGGGCAGGGCTCAGATCACAGAGCAGATCGCCTATTATATGGGTAATGCCAAGATCATCAAGGAGGGACTTGCAAAGGCCGGATTTGAAGCCAGCGGTGGTGTTAACGCCCCTTATATCTGGCTTCGGACTCCTGATGGAATGACAAGCTGGGAGTTTTTTGATTATCTTCTTGAAAAAGGGGGTGTGGTCGGAACACCGGGTAGTGGTTTTGGACCGGCGGGTGAGTACTATTTCAGACTTACAGCTTTTGGAAGCAGAGAGAACACGATAAAAGCAATGGAACGTTTTTCAAATCTTTAAAGGTGGGGTGAAATGACAAAGTATATTTTTGTTACCGGAGGAGTTGTTTCCGGTCTTGGAAAAGGAATTACAGCAGCATCACTGGGTAGACTGCTTAAGGCTAGAGGGCTTAAGGTTGCAGCGCAGAAGCTGGACCCGTATATCAATGTTGACCCGGGTACCATGAGTCCTTATCAGCACGGTGAAGTTTATGTTACGGAGGATGGTGCTGAGACAGATCTGGATCTTGGTCATTACGAGAGATTTATTGACGAGGATCTGAACAAATATTCAAACCTCACTTCAGGCAAGGTATATTGGAACGTCCTTAACAAAGAAAGAAGGGGAGAGTATCTTGGCTCTACCGTTCAGGTAATACCTCATATCACCAATGAGATCAAGGATTTTGTTTATCGCGTGGGAAGAGAGACCGATGCAGATGTGGTTATCACTGAGATCGGCGGTACCATCGGTGATATCGAGTCCCAGCCCTTCCTTGAGGCTGTAAGACAGATCTCCCTTGAGATCGGACCGGAAAACAGTCTTTTCATTCATGTTACTCTGGTTCCCTTTTTACATGGTTCCGATGAGCATAAATCCAAGCCCACCCAGCATTCCGTTAAGGAACTTCAGGGAATGGGTATCAAACCGGACATAATTGTTCTTCGTTGTGATGAGCCTCTGGAAGAAAGTATTTTTGACAAGATCTCCATGTTCTGCAACGTAAAGGCTGACTGTGTTATTGAAAACAGAACGCTTCCAAGCCTGTATGAGGCACCCCTTATGCTTGAAAAGAGCAATTTCTCAGGAGTGGTCTGCAGGGAACTTGGAATAAATGCTCCGAATCCTGACCTTTCCGAATGGAAGCAGATGGTCAGCAGCATTAAAAAGAGGGACCGCGAGGTTACCATTGCTCTTGTTGGAAAGTATGTGCAGCTCCATGATGCATATCTTTCTGTGGCAGAGGCACTTCATCATGCCGGATTTGAACTCAATGCCCATGTGAATATCGAATGGATCGACTCCGAAGGCCTGGATCCCGGCGAGTGTAGCAATATCCTTAAAAACGCAGACGGTATCCTTGTTCCCGGTGGCTTTGGAGACAGAGGTATCGAGGGTATGCTTTACGCTGCAGAATATGCAAGGACCCTTAGGGTACCTTATCTTGGTATCTGTCTTGGAATGCAGATCGCAGTTATCGAATTTGCAAGGAACGTTGCAGGGATCAAAGATGCATGTTCCGGAGAATTTCAGGATGCTTCCGATCACAGAGTTATTGATTTTATGCCTGGTCAGTCCGATGATATCGACAAGGGCGGAACCCTTCGACTTGGAAGCTATCCCTGCGTGGTACAGCCCGGAACACTTATGGAAAAGTGCTATGGTGCAAAGGAAATAAGCGAGAGACACAGACACAGATACGAGTTTAACAATGATTACAGAGAGACTTTGTCCGAGGCCGGACTTGTGATCTCAGGTATTTCTCCCGATAACACTCTGGTTGAGACTGTGGAAGTGGCTAATCATCCTTTTTATCTCGGAGTTCAGTACCATCCCGAATTTAAGTCCAGACCCAACAGACCCCACCCAGTATTTAAAGGATTTGTGGAGGCCGCACTATTGAGGTTAGAGCAGAAATGGATATAATAGTAGGGTAACACCGATATCGATTTGGAGGACAGTATGGATTATACGATAGATGATGTAATGGATTTCATAGAAGAGGAAGATGTGAAGTTTATCCGTCTTGCTTTTCGTGATGCCTACGGAGTACAGAAAAACATTTCTGTTATGCCGGGAGAGGTCAGAAAAGCATTCAGGGACGGGGCTCCCATCAATGCCAGAGAGGTTGCCGGCTTTGGTGATTGTCCTTATGCCACCCTTTATCTGAAACCCAACCCTGACACTATGGCTATACTGCCCTGGAGACCGGACAGCGGAAGAGTACTTCGTATGCTTTGCGACGTATGCACTCCGGAGGGAGATGAGTATATTTCCGACACCCGTCGTATCTTAAAGGATGCCATTCTTACTGCTGAGGAGCAGGGAGTAGAGTTCAGATTCGGTACAGAAACTGAGTTTTATCTTTTCCTTAAGGATGAGGAGGGAAAGCCCACCAGGATACCTTATGATGAAGCGGGCTATATGGATATAGCACCCCTTGATAAGTGTGAAAATGTCAGACGTGAGATCACACTTACCATAGAGCAGATGGGGCTTACTCCTGAGAGATCCCATCACGAGAGCGGTCCCGGACAGAACGAGATAGATTTTCATTACGGAAAGCCGCTTCTTGCAGCTGATCAGATGACAACTTTCAAGATGGTAGTAAGTACGATCGCGGACCGATATGGTCTGGTTTCGGACTTTTCTCCCATGCCCATTCCCGGAAAGCCCGGTAACGGATATCATATCAATATCTATGCAGTGACCAAGGATGGAGAAGATGTGGTCAAGTATGCTGCGGCAGGCATCATTGAAAAGATAAGAGAGATAACTCTTTTCTTAAATCCTACTGATAATTCCTATGCAAGACTGGGAAACAGCAATGCACCTGACAGGGTGGACTGGTCCAGCGGCGGTGGATCGGAGCTTATGTATATCGAAACCTACAGGGGTAAGACCAGGGTTGAACTTCGTTCACCCGATGCTTCCAGCAATCCATATCTTGTTTATGCACTGCTTATCCATGCAGGCCTTTCAGGTATTGAGAGAAAGCTGCCCCTGCCCGATGAACTTACAGAGGATATCGCTCTTTTGCCTGAGTCAAAAAGAGAAGCTGTTGAGCTTGCACAGGCAAGTGAGTTTGTGAAAAAGATAGTTCCTGAAGAGGTTATCAGGGAGTACGCCCGGGGGTAACTATGCCGAAAAACGCTGAGACTTTACACTCCATACTCATAGTCTCTTCTTCGGAACAGTTTCAGGCCATAGTCAAAAGATCCCTCAAGGATTTTTTGACGATCGACGTAAAAAAAAGCGCGTCATCTGCCAGGCGCTGTATTCTTGAAAGATACTATGACATAGTTGTTGTTGACGGCCCCCTGCCTGACGAATCGGGAGAGGAGCTGACTGTTTTTGTTACGGAAAAAAGCCAGGCTTCCGTTCTTATTGTGATACCCAGAGAAGTGTTTGATGATGTAACGGAGAGAGTTACGGATCATGGTATAATGGCTGTTCCCAAGCCTGCACCCAAGGGCCGTATCGATAAGGCTATCCGTTTTCTCATTGCAACCCAGAACAGATTTCAAAAGCTGGAGAAAAAGACATTATCTGTGGAGGAAAAGATGGAAGAGATCAGGACAGTCAGCAAGGCAAAGCTTGTTCTGGTGGAGAAAAAGCATATGTCAGAGGATGAGGCCCATCGCTACATTGGAAAGCTGGCCATGGACAACGGCGTTTCCAGAAAGAGGATAGCTGAAAAGATACTGGAAGATTTTTCTTGACATCGAGGAAAAATATGGTAAGATAACTTTTGTTAGGTCAAAGGCGATCTTCCCCGAGAGGGGAGGATTGTCTATTTTTTTAAGCAAAAGGATGAAAGGAGCACCACAATGAATTTTAAGAGCGCATATCTTCAGAGGGTTTACGACGGACTTGAGGCAAGAAACGGAGAGCAGAAAGAGTTTCTTCAGGCAGTATCAGAGGTTCTTGAGTCTCTTGAGCCTGTAGTAGCAGCTGATGATACTTATGAGAAGTGCGGTATTATCGAGCGTATCGTTGAGCCTGAGCGTATTATCATGTTCCGCGTAAGCTGGGTTGATGATGCAGGCAAGGTTCAGGTTAACAGAGGATACCGTGTACAGTTTAACTCTGCAATCGGACCTTACAAAGGCGGTCTTCGTCTTCATCCTTCAGTTAATCTTTCAGTTATCAAGTTCCTTGGATTTGAGCAGATCTTTAAGAACTCTCTTACAACACTTCCTATCGGCGGTGGTAAGGGTGGATCAGACTTCGATCCCAAGGGCAAGAGCGACAATGAGATCATGAGATTCTGCCAGAGCTTCATGACAGAACTTTCCAAGCACATCGGTGCTGATACAGACGTTCCTGCCGGTGATATCGGTGTAGGCGGTCGTGAGATCGGTTTCATGTATGGTCAGTACAAGAGACTTCGCAATGAGTTTACAGGCGTTCTTACAGGTAAGGGACTTACCTACGGTGGTTCTCTTGCTCGTACAGAGGCTACAGGATACGGCGTATGCTACTTCACACAGGAGATGCTCAAGACAGCAAAGAATACTTCATTTGAGGGCAAGACAGTAGCTGTTTCCGGTGCAGGAAACGTTGCTATCTACGCTATCCAGAAAGCATATCAGCTTGGTGCTAAGCCTGTTACCTGCTCTGATTCCACAGGTTGGATCTATGATCCTGAAGGAATTGATGTTGAGCTTCTCAAGGAGGTCAAGGAAGTTAAGCGTG
>JAEELH010000087.1 GCA_016288825.1 Lachnospiraceae bacterium
ATCAGATACCGCGTCATGAGGGACGGCATACCTGTCTTTGTCAATATGAAGTCCCTTCGCATGGATGGAGACGACAAGCACGTCATCTTTGGTGTCAATCATGTAGATGTTCTGGTAAGTAAAAAGGAGCTGGAGGACAGGATCAGCCAGACACAGATCATCTACAAAAGGATCATGGCTCTGTTTGGCAATTATCTGGCTTTGTATACCGTTGATATCAATACTGACAAGTTTTTCGAATACAATTCGTCCACGGATTATGAAAAGATGATGTTAAAAAAGCACGGGGATGACTTTTTCAACGTAGCCCTAAAGGAGAGCGAGCGTGTGATGGTTCCCGGCGATCTGGACGGATTCAGTAAGTCTTTTACCAAGGAAAATGTTCTTAAGGATATCGAAAAGAAGGGTTCCTTTACCATATACTATCATCTGATGATGGATGAGGAGCCGGTATCCATCAGGTTACATGCGGTACGTGTTGAAGAAGAAGGAGGAGACAAGCTGATGATAGGCGTAAGCCGTGTGAATTAATTAGATTGGCTTGAATGGTAAAATGGAAGAACGTACAACCAGAAAGAATAAGAGGGGTATATCTCTTAAAAAATTCAATATTCTGCTTTTTGTATTTGCCCTTATCATTACCGGAGTTATGTTCGTGGCCATGAAACAGACCACGGATCTTTACGAAGAGACCCACAACATCACTCAACAGGTGGTGGAGCTGCGCCAGAGCGCTTATGATATGCAGCTGGCATCAGATTATCTGACCGAGCAGATCCGCTGCTTTGCCGTTACCGGTGAGAGGAAGTACCTCCAGAATTACTTCGATGAGGCAAATGTTACCAAGCGCCGCGAGAGTGCCCTGGAGAATATCAAAAAATACAAGGGTACTACAGTGGCTTTCAGCAGCTTAAGCGAGGCTATGGTAGGGTCTTTGGATCTGATGAACATCGAGTATTATTCCGCACTTTTGACCATTGATGCTTATGGCTTTGACCGGGCTGATTTTCCGGATATCCCCGGTAATGTGGAACTTACCAATAGGGATCAGGAAAGGACTGTAGAGGAAAAGAAGCAGTTGGCCATAAACATGCTTTTTGACAGTACTTACCGGAGCAAGAAGGAGTACATCCAGAGCAACATGCGCAAATGTCTGGAGGAGATCTCCGACAACATGGACAAGGAACAGCAACAGCTGGCCGAAGAACTGAATAAGCAGGTGGCCTTAGAGCATATCCTTACAGAGGTTCTGATAGCCATCATGATGGGCATAGTCATTGCAACTACCATCTGGGTCATTAATCCCCTCATGAAGTTTGTGGGGCTTATCCGGGAGGAGAAGCCGGTGCCACTTAATGGCGCTTATGAGGTTCGCTTTTTGGCCAAGACCTACAACCTCATCTACTATACCAACATCGAGAATAAAAAGAGGCTGGAATATGATGCGACCCATGACAAGCTGACCGGGGTCTTTAACCGCAGGGGTTACGATCTTTTACTTTCCAACGTGGATATTGAGTCTTCTGCACTGATGCTCATCGATCTGGACTACTTCAAGCGGGTCAATGACAAAAATGGCCACGATGTAGGTGACAGGGAGCTGGTCAGGGTCACGGATGCTTTGCTCAAGGCCTTCCGTAACTATGGCTATTGCTGCAGGTTAGGCGGAGATGAGTTTGCAGTGATATTTGTGCATGTTGATTCCGAGACGGGCGCAATGGTCGAAAAGAAGATAAAGCGGATAAACGAGAAGCTGTCAAAGCCCGTGAAGGGTGTTCCCGCTATTTCCGTTAGTGCCGGTATGGCCTACGGCCATGATGGTTTGGACCCTGAGGAGCTTTTCAAAAGAGCTGACAGGGCGCTCTATGACGTGAAGGAAAGAGGCCGCGCAGATATTTTCGTGATACGCTGATTTTTATATAGATATTTTTTTAACAAAATGATATACTTAATCTCAGTTGGACTTTTTATTTTCGTATACATTTTTTATTCTATTATATAATTTGGGGGGGATTATCCATGTCAAAAAAAGAAGAGAACAAAGGGAAAAAAGCAGAGGCGAAAAAGGCTTTGAACAGGCGCAATGGCGTTCCAGCAAAGGACAGTATCAGGACCAGGCTCATACTGGTGATGGGGCTTTTGGCAATAGTGCCGCTCCTTGTATCTGTCATCATAAGCTCGGTGAACACCATGAACGAGGCCAAAAAATCTGCCACTCAGCTCAATTCATCCCAGGCAGAGACAGTGGAGAGGAGCATCTTTTTGGCCCTCGAGGAGAGTGTTAAGAGTATGCAGGTACTTGCCAATGCACCTTCTACAGTCAGTTATTGTACCAAGAACGGTACCGACCTTTCCTTAAAGACACAGATCGAGAGCCAGCTTAAAAAGCTTGACGCCATGCTGGATGATGGCAACAGCACAGTTGTTACCGGCTCCGATGGTATGCAGCTGGTACGTGCCAAGGGTGATCTGGTGGATGTTTCCGACAGAGAGTACTTCAAGCAGGCCATGAGCGGTCAGATATATGTGTCGGATATCAATGTATCCAAGACTACAGGACAGCGCATAGTTACATTTGCAGTTCCTATTTACAATATTTCCGGCGGTGCGGTAGTTGGTATCGTACAGAGGAACTACGACCTTTCCGTTTTCCATGAGCTTTTGGCTAATTCCATTACCGAGGAACAGCAGGAGATAGTCATGGTGGACAGGAACGGTGACGTTATCGCACATTCCTCCCATGAGATCACTCCGGACAATCCCGAGTCCCAGGCCATGAATGAGTTTTACACCGATTCCCGTGGTGACAAGACGGAGGGCAATTATGAGGGACTGTGGGATGGTAAGCTGTGGTTCATTTCCTGGATGAAGGAGCCCAACACCGGATGGGTGGTCGCATCCTGCCGTGTTGAGAACGTTGCCTTAAGACAGGCCAGGACTACCATGGCGCTGCTTTTGGGCATAGGCGCGGTATTCCTTGTATTAAGTATCATCATTGCATTTATGATGGCAAAATCCTTTACAGATCCCGTTGAGGCTATCAATAACAGCCTTGCACAGCTGGCAGAGGGACATTTTGTATCAGTGGACAAATACGGCAAGCGTAAGGATGAGTTCGGCAGGATGGTGGGTAACACCAATACGGTCATAGAACGATTGCGATCCATAGTTTCGGAGATCAAGGACTCGGCTACTAAGGTAGGTAATTCCTCCACGGATCTGGCTGATACTGCTGATCAGATCTCCCAGACTGCAGATGATGTGAGCAATGCAGTTCAGGATGTGGCCAGTGGTGCTTCACAGCAGGCAGATGAGATCCAGAACGCATCCGTTAATACGGGACTTATCAGCGACAATATCGCCAATGTTACCCCTAACGGTGCATCCCTTGCGGACACCGCAGGCATCATGAAGTCGGACTCCAGGGAATCCTCCAAGGAGCTGGAGAGACTGACCCAGTCATCACACCAGATGAGTGATGCCATAGAGCTTATCACTGAAAAGATCGGGGCTACACAGAAGGCAGTTGAGCTTATCAACGAAAAGGTTGCAGCTATCGACTCTATCTCATCACAGACTTCACTTTTGGCACTCAACGCTTCCATCGAGGCTGCCCGTGCAGGTGAGGCGG
>JAEELH010000088.1 GCA_016288825.1 Lachnospiraceae bacterium
AACGGATAGCGGCAGCGTGAACCTGCCATGTGGGTACGGACAGCCTACGGGTCCGAAAGGGGCAACTGTTACGACCGCTAAAAAGTTTGCAGGGGCGAAAGCCCCCGTGATACCACTTTCATAGGAGCTATCGCACCGCATTGGAGTGGAGGTTCATTCGCTAAAACTGATCTCTAACTCACTGCTCTCGGCTGCGGCGTTCTCGCACATCCGCTTGAAATTGCGCATATATTTTCCACCCACCAGCGCCGCTGCTGCCTTTGTCCCCGAAAAAGAAAGGTGCCAGGGCTCATGAGGCGATGTCAGGACATCATGCAAGGCGTCCAGGTTACCGCCATAGTACTCAGGCAGTGGTAGCTTGTCCGAAAGCAGACTATGTATATCATCCGGAGAGTAGCACTCCGACAGGTCAAAATCGTATTCTTTCATCATTCCTCTCCGTAAAGTAAGGTAAATGTGCTATAGTGATCATCCGTGTAATAGATAAGGCCATCATCAGAGTAGACTATCCGCTTCGCTCCGCGGCTGCTTTTGCCCAAGGTGTCGATATCGCACTCCTTGTAACTGTGGCCCTCGGGAAGCTGTCCCTCATAATTCCCAAAGTGGTTCCCGCCAATGCATTTTCCGGGAGCGTAATCCTCCAAAGATCCGCCTTGCCAGCCAAGCGCCTCGGCCTCCTTTTTCGTAATATAGTTGGAGGGCAGCTCGCCATAGGTGTGGATATAAAGCGCAACCTCATCCCTGGAGTCGTAAATACCATCTCTATCCGGGAGGCTCTGATCCGGGGCCCCGTCATCGAGATCTGATCCATCCTTTGAGTATTGCTCAACCCCGGTATAAGAATCTTGTTTCGATTGCCGCTCTGTGCCCGGAGCTCCGCATGCCGGTAGAAGAAGAACCGCCAGTGCCAGTAAAATTGAGATAAGTTTTATTCTTAAAGTTTTCATGAATTGATGGTACGACTAACGGGTATCCTTGTCAACTCGAATGATTAGGCATCTGGAAATGTATTTCCATCTCCGGAATTATCTGTCTGTCCATCCGGTCTTCCCATCCGGCCTCCGAAGCCTCCGGGTCCGCCATGGCCCCCTGTGTTGCCACTTTGACCACCCATGTCGCCGCCGTCCATATTACCGCCGGGGCCACCCATGCCGCCGGGGCTGCCCATCATCTGGTTTGTGATGGTGTTGGTCTCCGTGCCGTTTTCAATGATGGTTCCGCCGTTATAACCAGCTGTACCGTCGTAATCAAAGGCTGACTGGCCGGTGATATCCACCGTTCCGCCATTGACGTAGATGTTGCCGTTGGAATCTATTCCGTCGGTATCTCCCTGGCCCATATTGATCTTCAGGCTTCCGCCATTGATCTCAAAGGTGGGGGTGTAATTTGATGACTTTGCGGCTGCATTAACGCCGTCGTCTGATGCGCTTATATCAATATTTCCGTCGTTTACAGTGATGTATGTTCCTTCGATACCTTCAGCCGCGGTTATGGTAAAGTCTCCGCCGTCAATAGTAATAGTAGTGGTTGCATGGATCGCATCATCTTTTGCATTGATATTAAAGGTACCCTGGGCAATATAGATTGATCCGATAGTGTCATCATCGCTGTCGTCAGAGTGAAGTCCGTCGTTGCAATTGGTGATATTGATCGTGCCGTCAGCGATGTTGATGGCATCATGTGCCTCAAGTGCATTGCCGCTGCAGTCGATGTTGATGGTGCTTCCCGTGATCTTAAGCTCATCCTTTGTGGTAATTCCGTTGTCAGATGAAGTGATGTTCAAAGTACCCTTGCCGTTTATTACAAGATCATCCTTTGAAAAGATAACTGCGTCTGTATTTGTATCTCCATCTGCCTCAAATGTACCCGAAACAGCGAGTCTGTTTTCGGACTCTGTGGTAGTGACAAATACCTTGTCAGCACTCTTTACATAAATGCAGGGATCGCTGTCATTTGTTATCGTAGCTCCGTCCAAAACCAGCTGGACCTTGGCGTTATCATCCGCATCAACGGTAATAGTAACGTTTTTGGCGGATCCGGATATCACATAGACTCCTTCTTCGGTTATGCTTATGTCCTCGCCGTCACTAAGAGTGAGAGTTGTTGCTTCGGAAAGATCGGCTTCCTGCTCAAGATCCCTTTCTGTAAACATATCCTCTGTGGAAACTGCATTTGAAGCAACGGTACTTCCGGCTTCCGTAGTACTTGTACTTGTTGATGTCTGTGTTGCGTTATTGCTGCCGGTTGCCTGTGTTACACCGCATGCAGTAAGTGCTGCAACCGCTATAAGCATTGCTATGACTCTTTTGTTCTTCATAGTGCTACCTCCTATAATCCCTCGGAATTCTCATAGGCTCTTCCAAGGCTGATCTCCAGATTTCCGTTTCTTGTACGAAGTTCATCCAAAAAGGCTTTCGTTGAGATTCCGGACTTAAGTCTTACTCCAAGTGTCATTTTATAAAGGCTTCCCATATCGCTGGTCTTGACCTCATCATAGGTATACTTGTCCAGATATTTTTCAAAAACGTCCTCGAATTTTCCTTCGTAATCGATGTTTTCGGGGATGGTTATCTTCAGTGTTCTCTGACCGTCGTCTTTTTGTCCGATACCGGACATGTTCATTATCAGATTAATTGCTGATATCAGTACCGTAAATATTATGGCTATGCCGACATAACCCATGCCTGTTGCAAGTCCGACTGCCATTGCAAGAAAGATGCTTGTTATCTCCTGGCCTCTGCCGGGTACGGATCTGAATCTCACCAGACTGAATGCTCCTGCAACGGCTATTCCGGTGCCGATGCTTCCGTTTACCAGCATTATCACAAGTTCAACGATTGCCGGCAGCAGTACCAGTGTAATGGCAAAGCTCCTTGAGCATTTGTTTTTAATGGAATGAGCCGCCGCGATGATAGCTCCGCAGATAAGTGAAACGGTTGTTATTATCGCGAATTGCGCTCCGGTGAATGCACCGTCTACTATTATTGATGAAAAAATATTGCTAAGCATATGCCCTTACCTCTCTTTCTGAAATTGTTGCGATCTGTGGTTCAAAAACCGGTTTGCTTGCTTTCCTTCGGATCATATCCGTGTATCCTCTGCCGTATTTGGAAAAAGATGTAGGGAAAATACCTAGTTCACTCATTTTCTTTGAAAGCTCTTCAGGAACGGCGCCGGGAACCTTAAGTTCCATAAGCACCTCACCTTTTTTCAGGATCTGATGTCCGTTTTCGTCGGATGCAAGATCAAGAGATCTGTCATCCCAGGTTATATTTGTATCAAAGGTTATTCGAAGGTTTTTGTCCTCTTTTCCCGCCATAGCGATGCGATCGTAGCTGATCCTCATGGCAGGTCCGGGATTTTTATACAGCCTTCGAAGTTCCTCGATCTCTGCTGAGATCTGTGACTCTTCAAGAGGTTCGCCGTCATTTACCAGATAATCGTAAGCCATTTTATACTGGCCGTTTATCCTTCTTTTATAGACGATGCCTTTGTATTTTTTCTTTATCTCTATAAAAGAATTTGTCCGGCTGTCTGTATGTCCGTATGTCCTTAGCCTAAGCTTTTCTTTATATAAAGGCTTTTCGAGAGAGGTTCTTATCATCGAAAAAGACGGTGTGTCAAAATAGATATTGTTGATCCTTGTCTTTCCGTATTCATCAACCTCGGCTATATTGTCCAGATAAGCTCTCAGGCCTTTATACTGATCCTCGTTCATAAGGTATTTGATTTCTTTTCTTTTGAAATTCATCATGTATCCGCTCATATCTTCTGTCCTCCTTGTGATGGTCAGTATATAAGCCGTTCCTTAAAGAAACTTTAAAGCGGAATATTTTTTTGATGAATGTACCAAATGATTGATTGTCAACCATGTAGAGTTGTCAGGTTGACATTCCATATTTGTTGTGCTACCTTCATAATGCATGCATTTTGGGAACTTTGTTACATAAACATAAGTATTAGAGGAGGATCAGTTATTATGAGCGATGAAGTAGCAGCTAAGGCAGGAACAGGATCAAAACCCTTAGATCTGATCTATATTTCCATAGGAGCAGCGTTGATTTCCGTTTGTTCCTGGATAAGTATACCCACAGCAGTACCCTTTACACTTCAGACATTTGCGATATTTTTGGTGATGTTGCTTCTCGGAGGAAAAAGGGGAACTATTTCTGTATTAATTTATATGCTGCTGGGAGCAGTTGGACTTCCTGTTTTTTCCGGTTTTAAGGGAGGGATAGGTATCCTTTTGGGTAATACAGGTGGATACATTTTGGGATTCCTGTTTATTGGACTTATATATATGCTATTTACAAAGTTTTTTGAAAAGAGTTATATTATTAAGGTGATAGCGCTTGTTATAGGACTTGCAGTCTGCTACGCCTTTGGAACGGCATGGTTTATGCATGTTTATATGCAAAGCACCGGAGAAGTCGGACTGCTTGCGGTTCTTGGATGGTGTGTCTTCCCGTTCATCATTCCGGATATGATAAAGCTGGCGCTCGCAGTAGTAGTCGCAAAGAGAGTTGAGCCCGTGATCAAGGACTGACTCTTGTAATAAGAGATGAAGGTGGTCTGAGAGTGATGAGTGAATATAATGAGTTTCTGCAGGAAAACAGGATCAAGGTAAACAGGTATCTGAACACAGTACTCTGGTTCTTTATCATAACAGGACCGGCAATTGCAGCCGGCGTCAAAGGCGGCATTTTTCACGACATAAGTTACACTACATGCTTGAGCATTTCAGTTGTGGTGGCATTTCTGTCTGCCGTTCATTTGATGTTGATGAAAAGGATACCATCTTCGCTGCTGACATGTTTGTTTGCTCTTACGGCACTGGATATTCTGATCGTATATATGTCTTATTCGCATGTGAGCATTCATCTCACATGGTTTCTGGTTCCGTTTCTAAGTCTGCTTTTTTGTGATAAGTACATCTATTTTTATGCTGTTATCCTTAATTATATCCTGATGTTTATCACCTCTTACCTGACGGCACCTTATTACCTGTCAATAAGAAGCGACTACGACAATATTCCTGCTTATCTTGCTGACGTAATGAGCGGTTTTACGATAGAGACTATCGTCATGTTTGCGTCCGGATTAATTATAGGAAAGCTTACTATCGGATATTTTAAGAGCCTTTTTTCGCAATATACACTGATAAAGGAGCAGGAGAAAGCAATGCAGGAAAAGGTGGGTATCCTTGATTCCATGGCAGAAATTTATGACAATGTCAATCTGATCGATTTTGTCAATAATACCGAGATGTCCCTCAGAGACGTAGAGGATGGGAAACATGGTATTGACATGAGTACACAGACACATACCATTATGAACCAGCGGATCAGAAACCAGGTGATGCCTGATCAGATGGAAGAGTTTATGACATTTACAAATATAAAAACGGTAAGGTCAAGACTTTCACAAAAAAAGCTGATCAGTGCCGATTTTATAGATATTGTATCGGGGTGGTTCCGTGCACAGTATATAACGGTTGATTCCACTCTTGACGGTATTCCGAATGTGGTTATATTCACTACGAGAAATGTTGACGAGGAAAAAAGGAGAGAGGAGCATCTTATAAGGATCTCCATGACTGATGAGATGACGAGACTCTTTAACCGCAGATGCTATGATGAGGATCTGCGGGAATTTAGGAACAGTACGTTGTCAGATGATTTCGTTCTGTTTTCCATAGATGTGAACGGATTAAAGACTGTTAATGATACAAAGGGTCATGCTGCCGGTGACGAGCTTATCAAGGGCGCGGCGGATTGCCTGGTTCTGTCTATCGGAAACAAAGGAAAGGTCTACAGGACCGGCGGAGACGAGTTCATGGCGGTCGTACATACTGATGATCCGGAAGGCTTGCGAACTGAGATTAAAAATAAAGCCGCAGAATGGCATGGTATTTATACGGAAGAGATCACTTTGTCGATAGGATTTGCCGCTCACCGGGAAAAGCCTGACTCATCCATAGATGACCTTGAACATATTGCGGATGCTGATATGTATGCCGAGAAAGAAAAGCATTACAGAGAACGTGGCATTGAGCGGAGAAGATAGCAAGCCTTGGTTAAGGATATGAATACATCTGAAAAAGTACTGTTTTTACTTGAATCCAATAAAGATATTTATACTTCCGGGGAAGAAATGGCAAGGCAGTGTGGCGTCTCGAGAAATGCTGTCTGGAAAGCCATACGGGATCTTCGTGAAAAAGGCTATGTTATAGAGGCAGTCAGCAACAAGGGTTATAAGTTGTCCGCTGATACGGATATTATATCTGTCGAAGGAATAAAAGCCGGTTTGCCGGAGGATCTCAGGAAGGTTGATATAATTGTTTATGACAGCCTGGATTCCACCAGTGACAGGGCCAAAGAGCTTGCCATGAAAGGTGCGGCCCACGGAACTGTAGTTGTTGCTGTGACACAGACCGGCGGAAGGGGCCGGAAGGATCACTCCTTTTTTTCTCCCGAGGGCGGGCTTTATATGAGTATCATCCTGAAGCCGGAAGTGCTCCATGATACAGATAGTAAAGCGGTAACCTCTTTTGTAGGGAATGCTGTGATCAATTCAATAAAAGAATTAACGGGTATAGAGCCTTATGTTGAAGGTATTAATGATCTGTATGTAAAAGAGAAAAAAATATGTGGTATCCTGCTTGAGTCGGGAAGTGAATTTGACAGTAATACCCTGCAGTGGATAGTGGCGGGGATAGGCTTAAACTTTGATTCGGATATAAGCAGCTTTCCTGAAGATGTTAAAGAGAGAGCCTCCGGTTTATTTGAAAAAGGCAAAGCCACGATCACAAAAAACATGCTCATTTCAAAAATAATAGAGAAGATTTTGTGATTAGTAGAATATTTGTAGGACAACAGGTATTATAGTGGTACGTGCAATAGACAAACACCAAGTTTTCCGCCACCAAATGACGGACACACAAGAAAGGAAGAAAGACATGTTTAAAAAGACTATCGCATGCTTACTGACGCTTGCTACTGTATTTACCGGCGTTGCTGCTATCGCAACTCCCGCTGAGGCTGCTAAGAAAATGGCTGCGCCCACTATCACAGGTAACGCCGGATTTGTTGCATCAGACAATGACAGTGTTGGCCTCCACTTTACCTGGAAAAAGGTTAAGGGAGCCAAGGGATATCAGTACAGATACAACTGCTTCTTTGAGAAAGGGACCACCAAGGCTGCTGATTTCACCAAGGGAACCACCAAGAAGAAAGCTATTGATGTAGGCTTCCAGGATCACACAAACATTCGCTTCCAGGTTCGTGCATTCAAGAAGGTTAACGGAAAGAATGTTTTCGGCAAGTGGGCAACTGTAGATATTACAGAAAAGCAGGTAGAAGCGCTTATCGCTAAGGCAAATATGGTAGATCTTAGAGGTGACTGGCAGGATACAGTTTCACAGCGTGCAACCATGGATTTCGGGCCTCTTGGCAGCGGAGAAGATGGAGCCGTTCTTGCACTTATTAGCTGGGGCAATGGAGCAGATTCCACATACAGCTGGGAGCTTAACGGTAAATTTGATGCCGAGACAGGCGTTTTTACTTTTGAAGGCGGGAAGAAGAGCGGTACAAA
>JAEELH010000089.1 GCA_016288825.1 Lachnospiraceae bacterium
AGCGTACTTATCTCCGGAAGGTTAAGAGACTCCACATGCTGCTCAAGGGATCTGATAGCTTTCATCAAAGCTCCCTCAAAGTTATCACAGATACTCATTACCTCTCCGGTTGCCTTCATCTGTGTAGTAAGCGTCCTCTTTGCTGAAAGGAACTTGTCAAAAGGCAGTCTGGGTATCTTGACTACGCAGTAATCGAGCATGGGCTCAAAGGATGCGTAGGTCTTTTTTGTAATGGCATTGGGTATCTCATCAAGTGTATAACCCAAAGCGATCTTTGCAGCAACCTTGGCAATGGGATATCCCGTAGCCTTGGAAGCAAGTGCAGATGAACGGCTAACTCGGGGATTGACCTCAATAACACAGTACTCAAAAGAAGTGGGATGCAGTGCATACTGAACGTTGCATCCTCCGGTGATACCCAGCTCTGAAATGATATTGAGAGCTGAGGTACGGAGCATCTGATACTCCTTGTCGGAAAGGGTCTGTGAAGGTGCCACAACGATGGAATCACCGGTATGAACGCCTACAGGATCTATGTTTTCCATGTTGCAGACAGTGATGCAGTTGCCCTCACCGTCACGCATTACTTCGTACTCTATCTCCTTCCAGCCTGCGATACATCTCTCAACAAGTACCTCATGAACGCGTGAAAGACGAAGTCCGTTGGCAAGGATCTCACGAAGCTGAGCCTCATCATAAGCGATACCGCCGCCGCTACCACCCAGGGTATAAGCTGGTCTGAGCACTACAGGATAGCCGATGGTATTGGTAAACCTAACGCCCTCTTCAACCGAACGTACAACAAGAGAAGCCGCAACCGGCTCTCCGATCTTTTCCATGGCGTCCTTAAACTCCTGTCTGTCCTCGGCACGACGGATGGTGGTGGCGTTGGCACCCAGAAGTCTGACTCCGTGCTTAGCAAGGAATCCGGACTCCTCCAGCTCCATACCCAGATTGAGTCCTGCCTGACCACCAAGGTTTGAAAGAACGCCATCGGGCTTTTCTTTTAAAATGATCTGCTGAAGTACAGGTACTGTAAG
The DNA here is from genome assembly GCA_016288825.1 of Lachnospiraceae bacterium. Taxonomy (GTDB): domain Bacteria; phylum Bacillota; class Clostridia; order Lachnospirales; family Lachnospiraceae; genus Weimeria. The sequence continues at coordinate 1,041 of JAEELH010000089.1, forward strand.
GGGCTCGATATAAACCTCGTCACAGGTTTCTTTGTCAGTCATTATGGTGGCGGGATTGGAGTTGACCAGCACAACTTCAACGCCCTCCTCGTGAAGAGCTCTGCACGCCTGTGTGCCGGCATAATCAAATTCCGCAGCCTGTCCAATGACTATGGGTCCCGATCCGATCACAAGAACCTTTTTAATGCTGTTATCCTTAGGCAATGGTCTTTCCTCCCATCATTCCCATAAATCTGTCAAACAAGAATCCGCAGTCACAAGGCCCGGGGCATGCCTCGGGGTGGAACTGCACTGTAAAGATATGCTTTCCGCGATACTTAAGGCCCTCGTTGGTCCTGTCATTAACATTGATAAAAGCAGATGATGCTACGGATTCATCCAATGAAGCCTCATCAACCGCATATCCATGATTCTGCGAAGTAATATAAACCCGGCCTGTAGCCAGATCCTTAACAGGATGATTTCCGCCTCTGTGACCGTACTTTAACTTATATGTATCTGCTCCCGTAGCAAGAGCCATAAGCTGGTGTCCCAGACAGATGGCAAAAATGGGAACATCGCTGTCATAAAGCTTTTTGATCTCCGAAATGATACTTCCGCAGTCCTTGGGGTCTCCGGGGCCGTTGGAAAGCATGATCCCGTCCGGGTTCAGTGCAAAGATCTCCTCCGCTGTTGTGTGGGCTGGAAGAATGGTCACATCGCATCCACGGTCATTAAGACTTTTGGCAATATTCTTTTTCATGCCAAGATCCAAGAGAGCAACTTTGGGGCCCTTGCCTGCAAGATGCTTCGGCTCATCCACCGTAACACGGCTTACCACATCACCTACCCTGTAGTTTTCAATTGCAGGCATCACATCGGCCGGATCCACCGAAGCATCGGTAGTTATCATGCCGTTCATGGTACCGTGATCCCGGAGCTTTTTGACCAGAGATCTGGTATCTATACCGCTGATACCAACAATACCCTGGTTTTTAAGGAAGTCCGAAAGCGTACCCGTACTCCTGAAATTGGAATCCTTCCGGGAAAGTTCTCTTACGATAAAGCCTCCCACATGTGACTTTTCCGATTCCATATCAGGCGTCACGCCATAATTTCCAATAAGGGGATAGGTCATGCAAACAGCCTGTCCGGCATAGGACGGATCGGTAAGCACCTCCAGATATCCGGTCATGGACGTATTAAATACGATCTCGCTAATGCTCTGACCCTCTGCTCCTATGCTCTCGCCCTCATATACAGTTCCGTCTTCAAGTATCAACAAAGCTTTCATTTAAAGTATGAAACCCCGCTTTCAAATAATCTCATGTCTTTTTCGCCATATATGTTCATTGCTACAGCCTCGCCGCAACGCTCACTGTGGCACATCTTACCGTAGATCCTGCCGTCCTCACTGGTGATACCCTCGATGGCACGGAAAGATCCGTTGATGTTCCACTCCTCATCCATAGAGGTATTGCCCTGTGGATCGGTATAAACAGTAGCTACCTGACCCTTTGCAAAAAGGTCATCCAGCCACTGATCGTTAGCAACGAATCGTCCCTCACCGTGGGAAGCGGGAATGGCATAAACACTTCCCACAGGTGCAGCCGCAAGCCAGGGAGACTTGTCAGATACAACCTTGGTGTAAGCCATCTTGCTGATATGTCTGCCAATGGTATTGTAAGTAAGCGTAGGTGAATCCGGCTGCTGCTCCCCAATCCTTCCGTAGGGAAGAAGTCCCAGTTTGATCAGTGCCTGGAATCCGTTACAGATACCCAGGATAAGTCCGTCTCTGGACAAAAGCCTGTCAACTGCTTCTTTGATGACCTCGTTTCTGTAAGCACTTGCAAAGAACTTGGCCGATCCCTCAGGCTCATCACCAGCGGAGAAACCTCCGGGGAACATCATCATCTGTGCGGCATCGATTCCCTTGGCGAATTCAGCCGCTGAATCAGTGATATCCTGTGCGGAAAGATTCTTAAATACTCTGACATCCGCCTCTGCACCTGCAAGTTCAAAAGATCTTGCGGAATCATACTCACAGTTGGTTCCGGGGAATACAGGGATAAATACTCTGGGCTTTGCTACCTTGTTCTTGCAAACGTAGATGTTCTTCTCGTGATACTCAGGTGTTGTGATGGCCGTTGTATCATCGGAAGCCTTTGTTGCAAATACGCCGTCAAGAGTAGCTTTCCAGGAATCTATTGCCTCATCTATAGTTATCTTTGTGCTGCCGTAGGTGATCTGTGCATCATCAGTAACTTCACCAACCCTGATCATAAAGTCCGCAAGTCCGATTTCGGACAGCTTATTCTCAATGGCAGCTAAATGATCTGCAGGGATCTCGCAAACCAGGTCTCCCATTCCGGGCTTAAACAGCTGATGTGCTGATACCCTCTCATCATCGATCCTTACTCCAAGGCCGTTACCAAAGGCCATCTTGGAAATTGCGGGCGCCAGTCCGTACTGATCTATAGAATAAGCACTTATGATGTGACCTCCCAGGATCATATCATGAACAAAATTGTAAAGCTTTCTTACGCTTGCATATACAGGAAGTTCAAATGCATCCCTAGGTATTGATAAAAGGATCAGACTGTTGCCTGCCTTTTTAAGCTCGGGAGTAATGATATCCTTTTCATGAGCCATATCTACCGCAAAGGAAACCAAAGTAGGCGGAACATCAATATCATTGAAGGTTCCGGACATGGAATCTTTACCGCCTATGGAAGGAAGCTCATACTGAAGCTGAGCCTCATAGGCACCGAGAAGTGCTGCAAAAGGCTGGCTCCATCTCTTGGGATCCTCAGACATACGTCTAAAGTATTCCTGGAAAGTAAGCCTGATCTTGTCCGGTGCACCACCTGATGAAACGATCCTTGCCATTGACTGTGTAACCGCATATATAGCACCGTGATAAGGACTCCAGGTTGACAGATTGGGATCAAAACCGTATGCCATCATGCTGACAGCGTCGCAGTTGTGGGTACCCACAGGAAGCTTACAAACCATGGTCTGTGTCTCTGTAAGCTGAGAAACACCACCGTAAGGCATAAGTACCGAAGCTGCGCCAATGGAGCTATCGAACATCTCAACAAGACCTTTTTGCGAGCACACATTAAGGTCCGAAAGCGTACTAAGCCATGCTCCCTTGATATCTTCTTTTGAAAGAAGATCTGCAACACCATCTACCGCAAAACCCTCAAAGGGATCAGTATCTCTGGAGGGAAGCTCTACATAAACATCGGTCTCCTGATGAGCACCGTTGGTATCAAGGAAGGCTCTGGAAAGATCAACAATAGTCTTGTCTCTCCACTTCATAACAAGGCGGGGATCCTCGGTTACCTTGGCAACCTCAACCGCCTCAAGATTTTCCTCTGCAGCATATGAAAGGAAGGCAGGCACATCGGAAGGCGAAACAACAACAGCCATCCTCTCCTGGGACTCGGAAATGGAAAGCTCGGTTCCGTCAAGGCCCGCATACTTCTTGGGCACGAGGTCAAGATCGATATCCAATCCCGCTGCAAGTTCACCGATAGCTACAGATACACCGCCTGCTCCGAAGTCATTACACTTTTTGATAAGTTTTGAAACCTCTTCTCTTCTGAAAAGGCGCTGAAGTTTTCTCTCTGTAGGAGGATTACCCTTTTGTACCTCTGCTCCGCAAAGTTCGGTGGACATGGTATTGTGAGCCTTGGATGAACCTGTGGCACCGCCGATACCGTCGCGTCCCGTGCGTCCTCCAAGAAGGATGATCACATCACCGGGATCGGAGGTCAGTCTCTGAACGGCGCGTCTGGGAGCAGCAGCGATAACCGCACCTATCTCCATACGCTTGGCAACATAATCGGGATGATAAATCTCCTTAACGTAACCGGTTGCAAGACCGATCTGGTTACCGTAGGAACTGTAACCGGCAGCTGCCTGACGGACCAGCTTTTTCTGGGG